>CALMUD010000068.1 GCA_937872735.1 uncultured Bacteroidales bacterium | reverse complement strand
CAGTCATCTGATTGCGGCGCTCCTTTTTTGTTTGGTGACGGGCTGCTTCTTATTCCCTGCTTTTTCTTTCCTGTTTCTTTCTCCACTCTTTAGGGCTGATACCCACTCTGGTGCGGAAATATTTGCTCATAAATGTCTGGCTGCCGAAATTCAATTCATTGGCTATGCTTTTGATATCGGTGGACGAGGTGCGCAGTCTCAGTTTAATTGCCGTAATCAGATAATCGTCGATGCATTCCTTTGCGCTCCGTCCATTGCAGGCCTTGGTGATGATGGACAGATATTTGGGAGTGATACATAGCTGGTCAGCATAGTATTTTACCTCGTGATAGCAGGCATAATGCGTAGCCAGCAAAGTCATGAATTTCTCCATCAACTCGTCTTTGCGGGTGCGCAGATGTTTCTTTTCCTGCATCAGCAGATAGATGTCGTTGTATACCTGCAAGTAATGGTTCTGTATCAGATTGCGGGTAATCATCTCTTTGCAGAAGTTGGCAGGCTGATTATACACGAAGTCCGCCTCCTTGAAGAAAGCGTCATTTTCTTCCAGTTCTTGTGGGTCGGTCAATAGAAAGACCGGACGTTGCGTCAGATAACCGATAAATTCGGGTGGAATCTGAAATAGAATTTCGTTTAATCTGTGTTTCTTTATCTTCAGGTAATTCAACCTGAAATCAGCGCTTTTACCATTCATCTGCTGGATGGTGTGGCCAGGAAATATGATGCAAACCTTATTGGCACAAAGCTGGTATAGTGTAAAGTCAATCATCACCTCGCAATTTCCACTGATGCAGCGACAAATATATCCATCTTCGGTCAGTATAGGGGCATCGTCGGGCAGCAGCGTATCGCTGAGCAGCCTTAATTGCAGGCTCTCCCTGACATTCTGGTTGATAGTCTCTATTTTTTCTTTGTCCGCTTCTTTCATTTTCTTGTCTTTTAGTCAGAAGTTGATGAATGTATACCGAAAAAAACGGCCGTCCCGAAAAGGGACGGCTGTTTTATGTCTGAATGTACGTTTGCTATTCCGCTTTGCGGATGTCGATGATGCGCAGTTGAGTGGAACTGCCTCCGTTGAATCCGTTTTCCTCGATAGTATAGCAGATATCAACGGGGTTGAGGTCTCGTATGTATTCGTAAAACTCCGATTGTCCAAAAGCAATGCCATTCATGATGCATTCCGATTTGGAGTCAATCAGTTCCAGCTTCAGATGCTCCTGTACCTTGCCTACAATTCGGCTGGTGCCATAGTCGAACACACGTTTTGTGATGAATATGGGTTTCGGATTTTCTGGTCCAAACGGACTGAACTGTTTGATGACTCTGAAAAATTTCGGTGTGATGTCCTTGAAGTCTATCACCGCATCAATGTTTATCTGAGGCTGCAGTTGGCTAGGCAAAATGTTTTCAGAAACATATTGTTCGAACCGTTTTTTAAATTCGGGTATCTGTTCCTCGTTTTCGATGGAGAGTCCGACGGCGAACATATGTCCGCCAAAGTCGCGCAGCAAGTCGCTGCACGATTCCACACCCTTGTAGATGTCGAATCCCTGCACGGTACGTCCCGACCCAGTGATGAAATCAGTGCCAGTGGCAAAATCCCTTGTCTTGGTGAGTACGATAGTCGGCTTATAATAGAGCTCGGTGAGCCTGGAAGCCACAATGCCGATAACCCCTTTATGCCAGTTGGCATCATAGATGACGATGGATTTGCTTTGAGCCATCTCCTGCGTATGTTCTTCCAAGCGTGAAAAAGCCTCATCGGTGATGCTCTTGTCCAAATCCTTTCTGGTTTGGTTGTAATGGTTGATGGCGTCGCTTTTTTCCTTGGCAAAGGTGAGGTCGTTGCTGATAAGCAGTTCCACCGATTCGGTGGCCGATTGTACACGTCCAGAGGCATTAAGGCGGGGACCAATCTTGAATACGATATCACTGATAGTGATTTCCTTGTCGGTGAGTCCGCAAACCTCGATAATGCTTTTCAGTCCTAGATTAGGGCAACTGTTGAGCTGTTTCAGGCCATAGTAGGCCAGTACGCGGTTTTCGCCCACAATGGGAACAATGTCGGCGGCAATGCTGACTACCACAAAATCGAGCATAGGCGTCAGCTGCTCAAAGGCGATGCCATTGTTCTGGGCAAAAGCCTGCATCAGTTTGAATCCCACACCACAGGCTGCCAGATTGGCATCCGGGTAAGAACTGTCGAGCCGTTTGGGATTGAGCACGGCAGCGGCATCGGGCAATCGTCCTCCTTTCTCGGGGGTGTGGTGGTCACAGATGATGAAGTCAATGCCTTTGTCTTTGGCGTAGGCTATCTCGTCGAATGATTTGATGCCGTAGTCGAGCACGATAATCAGTTTTACCTCATTCTCGGCCGCCCAGTCAATGCGGCGTTCCGAAATGCCATAACCCTCGGTGTCGCGGTCGGGTATATGGAAACTCACTTTGGCATAATTCTGTTTCAGAAATTTGTATACCAAGGCTACGGCCGTGATGCCGTCCACATCATAGTCGCCGTAAATCAGTATTTTCTCTTTCTGTACCATAGCCTGATTGATGCGCTCGACGGCTTTGTCCATGTCGTTCATCAGGAATGGGTCGTAAAGGTCGCTCAGCTGGGGACGGAAAAAATGTTTGGCGCCTTCGGCATCATTGATGCCCCGTTCCAGCAACAGCTGGCAGAGAATGGGACTGATGCCTAATTCCTTTGACAGATCTTCTTTCTTTTTCTCTTGATCATCCGTCAGAGGATTGTAAATCCATTTGTTTGTCATGTATATATTTCATTTTATTTTTTTTCTATATGATTGGCCGTAGTCGGCGATAATAGGGAGCAGGTGTTTTGTTGAGAACCATCAATTTCTGTACCAAGCAGAAAAGCCCTTGCCCCTCAATTTGTAAATATACGAAAAAGTTAGGTAAAAATAGGTTGCACGGTATCAATAAAGTATAAAAGAACGGATTATGTTCATCAAATGGTTACGCAGGGGTATGCAAATTGGATTTAGGGCAAAAAAGCCTGGAGCGTCGCTGTGTTCCACTGTTGATGTTACTTTGGTAGAAACGCGAGGCCCCAGGGCTTTATGTGTTGCTTTCAGTTTTATTGATTGTTGGCGCAGTAGGGGTGATGAAAGGGGCAGCGAGAGTCGTTGCAGCAGTCCATGTTCTGCAAGGCTTCAGTCTCGCTTACGCCGTTGTTTATCAAATCCTGCACATAGGTGCATCGCAGCGGACTGATGCCGATGGGGTCGGCTTGACCCACTTTTCTGCCTTGATGGCCAGCAATCAGTAACAGTGCAGCCGCCAGCAGAAAAGCGGCAATAATCAGTGGCATTCTTTTTCTGTCCATATTGTCCTCCTTTTTTCTGTTGCAAAACTAAGCGGTGTCTGTTACACGCCTGTTACATTGATGTTATTTAGGTGTTTCCTCGTCCCCATTTTTGTTTTTCATCATGGCTGGAATTGTATTGCGATTGTAATAAGTATGAGACAAACTTGTAATGTGTCACCCGTAAGTTTGTCACAACAAAAAACGCAAAATTTATGGAGCAAAAAAACAAACAAGATTCAGAAGTGTTAGAGGAGCAGCAATGAGATCG
>CALMUD010000067.1 GCA_937872735.1 uncultured Bacteroidales bacterium | reverse complement strand
GCGAGGGAGGCTCCATAGCCTACAAGGTGCAGTTGCAGAACGTTCTGAGCAATCCTGCCACCGTAACATGGACGGCTGATTTTGCCGCCTCGGCCACTACCGTTACCGATGCCGCTTCGGCCACCACCAATGTGGTGACCCCCGTGTCGGCTACGGCAAAGACAGAGAAATTCAGTGTGAAGGCATTGACCACTGACGAGGTATGTAAATCCACACCTTCTGCCGATGCGGTCTATTCATTACACAAGAATCTGGATATAACACTGAATGCAGATGGCAGCGTGGTAAATAATGAAAAGAAATGTATTTCCGATGCCGCTTCTGCCAATATCAAACTGACTGTGACGGTCAATCGTGGCGAGCCTGTCAACTATGTATGGTCTGATGGTGAGGCTGAGGGAAAGGATTCACGCGACTACAAACTGCAAGTGGGAGATAATTCCATATCGGTTGCCGCTACTGATGCTGTATGTGCGGCAGATGTCAGCAAGGCTCATTCCAATCTGGACATCCGTGCCCGTCAGCCAATCAGTGTTTCCTTGCATTTGTCAGATGGCAAGAATCCTATCTGCGTTGGCAGTTCGGTCACTCTTGCAGCCAGTGTCAATAACACGATGTCGGGTGCTTTGACTTCATTGTCGTGGAATCCTGACATACGGGCCACTGAAAATGTAGCCAATGGAGATTATACAGCTGTCTATGTGCCAGGTGTGGGCGAACATACCGTGACAGTGACGGCAGCTGAGGTGTCGGCCGACCCTGTATGTGCTGCGGTCAAAGCCGATTATACGCTCAAGGTTCAGGATTCTACCAGACTGCGTCTGACAGCCGACAATTACACCGTTTGCCAATCGACGGTTCATCCAGCCGATGTGGTCATTACCGCCACCGTTACCCAAGGTGCGCCATCGTCAATCGTTTGGTCGACAGGACAGACCACTCCAGCTGACCAACCCTATATCACAGTAACGCCACAGGCTTCGTCTGTTTACTCGGCCTATGCGGTCGACGCGGTCTGCCTCAATTCATTTGTGGTTTACACTGACAGTATCAAGGTATCGCAGTTGAGGACCCTCGAATTGAACGTAGCCGATGAGAAAGTTCAGATGCAGGATTCTGCCCATCTGTCGGTGACAGTCACTCCTGCTTACAACGGCATTTATACTTGGTATAAGGATGGCAGCGAGATAGCGCAGACACAAGTTCCTACGTTGGCTTATCTGTTGCCTGATGAGGGAACGTACAACTTCTCGGTATCAATAGAAAATGGCTACTGTGGTCAGACTTACTCTGACAATACAGAGACCGATGTGGAGGACTACACCATTGTGCCGAATGCCATTACCCCTTATAATGGTAACGCCAAGAACAATGTGTTCATGAAAGGCTACCGTGTGGAGATTTTCAACCGTTATCAGCAACTCGTCTATGAGGGCAATGATGGATGGGATGCCACCTACAACGGCAAGTCGGCCGACCCTGGTACCTATTTCTACCGTCTGATAAAGAAGGATGGCAGAGAACTGAAAGGCACTGTGGAGGTGGTCAAGTTCTGATAGTGTAAGTTCTTTTCCCTGACAGGTTGCAGGGGTGATAAATAAAAATAGCGGTTTCTCCGTAAGGGAGAAACCGCTATTCTTATTTATATTGTCAGGAGTCGTTGGCGCGTTGCCATCGCCGAAGACTGTCAACCGACAATGAAGGGCTTACCTTATTCGTTGGTTTGTTTCGGCGTCTTTTTCAAAATGTCAAAATTGACTTTTACGCCGGCCTTCATCCAAAGTCCAGGCTGCTCCACATTGCCAAGGTCATAATAGCTTTTGTCGAACAGATTGTTGGCTTCGGCATAGATGGTATAGTGTGGTGCGTCATACGACAGCCGAAGGTCCACAATGCTGTATGGGTCGTAGCTTACCAGCTGGCCCGTGCTCTTGTGGTTGGCGTCATATTTCAGATATCCACCTTCCCTCTCTTGGTAGCGGTAGGCCACCGAGGCATTCAGATTGCCGTAGATTCGTCCGTTCAGCGTAAATACCACCTTGTGTTTCAGATATTCCAGCGCATAGCATGACTTGAAAATGGGTTGGTCATCGTCACGTTCCTGATGTATATAGGCATAGCTGGCGGTGAATTTTTCCAAAGGAAAAGTCTCACCCCACAACTGGCGGAAGTAGATGCCGACCGTGGCTTCGACTCCCATGTTGTCCAACTTGAAATTGGTGGAATGGTACACATCAGAGTCGTTATACATCACCCAGTCAATCATGTCAGTTTCGTGATTGAAAAATCCATTGACCAAAACGCTCATCACATTGTTTCGGTAACGTGCATTCAGGTTAAATGCGCTTACCTCTTCAGGACTGAGGCCCACATTGCCTTCTTGAGTCGGGCTCTTGTAGTAGAGGTCGGTCCATGTAGGCATTCGCAGCGCCTTGTTCCACGAGGTGGTGAACTTCCAGTTGCTGCTGGGTTGGTAGCTCATGTCAATGCCAGGATAGAGGTGGAATTTTTCATCGAGCGCTGTATTGGTGTTGGCCATCAGTCCCAGAGAGATGGTCACCTTTTTCAGCAGGATGTCATGTTCCAGATAGTACGAGATGTTGGTGCGGTTGTCCTTCTTCTTGTAATAGATGTCGTCCTCACCATGCACCTTCACGCTGTCATCGGTCATGGGGCGGCCCAGATTGGTGGAGAGGATACCCTCGTTGCGCACCTCCGCTCCCAAAGCGGTCTTGCCCAATGCCCATTGAACCCAAGAATTGAGGTTGAGTCCATACACATCGTTGCGGTGAAAATTCTCACCCTTGTGGGTGTCGCGCACCAGCTGGAAGTGGTCGTATGAGCGATTCCAATAAAGCGTAGGCGACAGATGCAGTTTTCCTTTGGTCTCTGCCCTTACTGCCGCCAGGTAGCGTTCAGTTTCCTCCCATTGATTAGGGAAAGCCGCCGAGTAGAAAGTGTTGGCTCCATACTTTTGGTCGCTGTAGCCCAGCATCCAGTCCACATTGGCCTCATCGCCATTGTATCGGCCTTGATAGAAAGCCTTGCCTTGCTTGAAGTCGCCATTGTCGACAGCCCCGTCGCAGCGGTTATATCCGCCCGACAACTGCTGGCTAACGTGCTTCCCCGAGATGTTGAGATGGGCATCACCTCCCCCCAGGCCATATTGTCCCCCGAACAAATGGGCCTGCACATTGCTTTGCGAGGCCATTTTGGTGACGATGTTGATAGCGCCAGAGAAAGCGGAGGTGCCGAACAGACGAGCTGCCGGACCCTCCAATACTTCAATTCGCTCTATGTCGTCAGTGTTTACAGGGAAGTCGGCCGATAGATGGCCAGTTTGAGGAGAACAGATATTGATTCCGTTAAGCAGGATAGTTATTTGATCGAAAGTGCCACCTCTGAGCGAGATGTCCGTCTGGACACCCATATCACCTCGCTGACGGACGTCAGCCCCGGTGGCATATTTTAGCAAATCGTTGATACTGTGTACCGCGGCATGCTTCAAGTCAGATGCCGTCAGTACGGTTACCATGCGTGCGGCTTCGCTCGTGGTGAGCGGCACACGGCTGGTGGTCACATACACGCTGTCGAGTTGCGTCACAGATGCCTCATCGGCTGGGGTGCCCTGGTTTTGGATACCATCGGCTGTCCCGTTGGCAGTTGCTGCCTTAACGTCGAAGCTGGCCAGCATGGCCAGGCTCAGAACGCCTACAGTTATCTGCTTGTTGAGGCTCTGGAACACAGCATACGACGCCCGTGAATAGTGGTGCCAGCGTACTGTTTTTTGTTCCATTTGTTTTGAATGAAATAATTGTTAATATTGGAGGGAGGAAAATTTGGCAGAGTGGTGTCTGGCAATATTCATGAACTGAATTACAGAATCAGATACAAGCCTTTCGGCTTTGTGTCCGGGCAACGTGCCAAACCGTCCTTGCAGTCTTTCTCTCCCTTGAAAAAGTTTGCAAAGATAATTATTAAATGTTGAGTATTTGTTATAGATGTGTGATTTTTAGTTTTCTTTCACACAGAAACCTTACCACTGATGTGTGGCCACGGGTTGTAGTCTTCCAGTTCGAAATCCTCGTATTTGAAGTCGAAAATGCTTTTGACCTCCGGGTTTATTTTAAGGTGAGGCAATGGCCTTGGCTCCCGTGTCAGTTGCAGTTTCATCTGTTCAATATGGTCCTTGTAAATGTGTGCATCGCCAAGTGTGTGGACAAAGTCTCCAGCCTTGAGTCCTGTGACCTGTGCTACCATCATCAGCAGCATGGCATACGAAGCGATGTTGAACGGGACACCCAAAAAAACGTCGGCACTGCGTTGGTACAGTTGCAGGCTCAGGCGTCCGTTCACCACATAAAATTGGAACAGAATGTGGCAAGGAGGCAGGTTCATATTGCCGAGGTCTGCTACATTCCATGCGCTGACCAGCAGTCGGCGTGAGTCCGGATTCGTCTTTATTTCGTTGATTATGTTGCTTATCTGGTCAATGTGACCTCCGTTATAGTCGGGCCACGACCGCCATTGATAGCCATAAATGTGTCCCAGGTCGCCATTGGCATCCGCCCATTCGTTCCAGATTCGCACTCCGTTGTCTTGCAGATATTTGGCATTGGTGTCACCATTCAGAAACCATAGCAGTTCGTATATGATTGACTTCAGGTGCAATTTTTTTGTAGTGAGCAGCGGAAATCCATCTTCCAGATTGAATCTCATCTGATGGCCAAATACGCTGATGGTGCCTGTGCCTGTGCGGTCACTTTTTTCTGTACCTTCGGTCAGAATCCGGTTGGCCAGGTCTAAATATTGTTTCATTATGGTTGTCTTTTTTTGATAGGGGCGAGATTTAAAATTCTATCCAGTCACCGTTCTGTTTTATCAGTGCCACAAGATGGTCCACCGCCTCGTCTTCGGGTATCATCTTCTCCACGCACTCCTGGCCCTTGTATAGGTTGACGCAGCCACGGCCCGAGCCTACATATCCGTAATCGGCATCCGCCATTTCGCCAGGCCCGTTCACAATGCAGCCCATTACACCTATTTTCAGGTTCTTCAGGTGAGCCGTTTTCTCCTTTATCCGAGCCACTGTGGTTTGCAAGTCAAACATGGTGCGTCCACAGCTTGGGCAAGATACAAATTCGGTTTTGGTCATGCGGCTGCGTGAGGCTTGCAGAATGCCAAAAGCCACAGACAGCTGTTCTTCTTCGCCTATGGCAGGAGCCTCCACCCAGATGCCGTCGGCCATTCCGTCAATGAGGAATACGCCAAGGTCGGCTCCCGATTTAATTTGGAAGTCAGATGCGTTGGCATCCTTGTAACTGCGTTTCAGAATTACGGGATTTTTGCGTCCGTTGGCCATTAGTGTATGAATGATGGCGCGTTGTTCGCCCACACAATTTTTGCCCACTGCGGTAGCTATAAATACGCAGGAATCGTCCGTCTTGTCCAGCAGATTGCTGATTGAGGCATAGTCTGTTTCCACAAATTTTATAGAGGCCTTGCAAGTGAGTATTTTGTCAGTTTGCCGACCGCTGAATAGCGGGTACAGATTGGCCACTTCTGTCCATTTTTCATAATCCACGATGGTGGGCAGTACCAGCAATTTAGGCAACTCATCCTTACAGAATACGAAGTCCGGTTTCAAATCGCCCTGAGTGGCCTCCGAAATCACGACAGGCACATTACCTCCGCCAATCATTCCCAATTTGCGTGTCTCACGTCGGTGAAACACAAAAGGATTCACCATTCCGCAGTCCATAACATGGATAGGTTCGTGTCCGGTCCGCAGGGCTATGTAGTCGGCCAGGCTTTTTGCCACAGGAATCTCGGCCTCAGGTTCCTCGCTCAGCGATACGCGTATGGTGTCGCCGATGCCGTCGGCGAGCAACGCTCCGATGCCCACTGCCGATTTCACGCGTCCGTCCTCACCATCGCCCGCCTCCGTCACACCGATGTGTAGTGGATAGGCCATATTCTCCTTGTCCATTGAGGCAACCAGCAGGCGTACTGTCTCTACCATGATGACCGTGTTGGAAGCCTTGATGGAAATGACCACATTGTCGAAGTTCTGGTCCTTGCATATCCGCAAAAACTCCATGCACGATTCCACCATGCCATTGGGAGTGTCGCCGTAGCGGCTCAGAATACGGTCGGAGAGCGAGCCATGATTGACGCCGATGCGGATGGCTGTGTGATGTTCTTTGCAGATGTTGAGAAAAGGCACCAGACGGGTGCGTATCTTCTCAATTTCCTGCTGATATTCCTCATCTGTATATTCAAAGCGCCGTTGGGTGTGCACGCTGTCAACGTAGTTGCCTGGATTGATGCGCACCTTCTCCACATGCAGTGCCGCCTCGTCGGCCGCTTTGGGGTTGAAGTGGATATCGGCCACCAAGGGGGTACGGAATCCGCGGCGATTCAGCTCCTCCCGTATCGGTTTCAGATTTTTGGCTTCTTTGACGCCCTGGGCAGTAAACCGCACCAGTTCGCCCCCCGCCTTGATGATGCGGATGCACTGTTCCACGCTCGCTTCGGTGTCGTTGGTGTTGGTATTGGCCATCGACTGTATTCTCACGGGGTTGTTGCCTCCCAGTTCAATGTTGCCGATGTGTGCCACCGTCGAAGTTCTGCGTTTATAATTGAAAAGGGCTTCGCCATTGCGCCCAGGCATATAGTTGTTTTCCATCGTAATCTCTCCTATGTTTCTGATTCTTATATCGATTTATTGCGGTCATTGTCAACGCGCTCCACCGTGTTGATATCCTTTATTTTCAGTATGTTCATGCAGAGGTTGTTCACATCCTGCACATCGTGAATGTAGACGGTCAGGTGGGCCAGGAACAGACCTTCGTTGGTCTCCACATTCACACGGCTGATGTTCACCTTGTACATTTCGGAAATCACCTTGATAATCTCGCCCAGAATGCCGATACGGTCCATACCTTTGATTTCGATGGTTGCGGGATATGACAGCACCCTGTGTGTCTCCCACGAGGCAGAGATGATGCGCTCGCCGTATTTTGATTTCAGCATCATGGCAGTGGGGCATTGGCGTTTGTGAACAACCACCACGCCATCCTCTTCTTTGAATCCCAGAATGTCGTCACCCGGTATAGGGCAACAGCACTCGGCAATGCGGTATTTGACACCCGTCTCGTTTTCAGTCAGTTTGAGGGCCGATTGGCTCTCCTTTTCGTCCTCGCTACCCGTAGAGGCGGTCAGTTTGCCGAAAGTGAGGTTCCAAATCTTCACCCACTTGCTGCGGCTCTTTTCCTTGAATATGGTTTTGAGCAATTCGTTCAGGTCGATGCTTCCTTTTCCGATTTTATAATACAAATCCTCCTTTTTGGTCTCGTTGTAGTGTTCCAGAATCTGGTCGATGACATCGGGCGAGTTGCTGATATTGATTTTTTGCAGAAAGGCCGTCAAATCCAGCTCTCCCTTGTTGATGTAGGCTTTGTATTCCTTCTTGAACAGCTGGTGTATGCAGGTGCGGGCCTTGGCCGTCTTGGTAATCTCAATCCAGTCAGGGTTAGGTTTCTGTCGTTGCGAAGTCAGAATTTCCACCTGGTCACCGCTGTTGAGGGTATAATTGAGGGGAACGAGCCGGTGTGACACTTTTGCGCCGATGCAGTGAATGCCAATATCGGTATGGAGCAGAAAAGCGAAATCGAGCACGGTAGAGCCCTGCGGCATGGTCTTGATATCTCCTTTAGGCGTATAGACAAAAATCTCGGAAGCGAAGAGGTTCATTTTGAATGTGTCCAAAAAATCTATTGCATTCGATTCCGGGTTTTCCAGCAGTTCCTTGATGGTCTGCAACCATTTCTCCAGTTCGGAGTCATCATGTTCACCAGTCTTGTATTTCCAATGGGCGGCAAAACCTTTCTCGGCGATATCGTCCATGCGTCGGCTGCGTATCTGTACCTCTATCCATTTGCCGTCAGGGCCCATTACCGTAACGTGCAGCGCCTCATATCCATTTGATTTTGGAGTGCTCACCCAGTCGCGAATGCGGTCGGGATGCGGTTTATACAGGTCGGTCACTGCTGCGTAAATGGCCCAGCAGCGGGGCTTTTCTTCTTTCTGGTCGTCCACGTCAAACACGATGCGGATGGCCAGAATGTCATAAACCTCTTCAAACGGCACGTTTTTGGTCTGCATCTTCTGCCAAATGGAGTAGCTGGATTTCACGCGTGACTGAATTTCCGCCTTGAATCCCAGTTCTTCCAGTTTTTTACTGATGGGTCCTTCAATGTCCTTGAATAGTTTTTCACGGCTCATTCGGGTATCGCTCAGTTTCTTTGCAATATCCTCATATTTGTCGGGATGCTCATATTTGAAACTGAGGTCCTCCAGTTCCGTCTTTATGGCATACAATCCCAGACGGTTGGCCAGCGGGGCATAGATGTATTGTGTTTCACCTGCTATTTTCAACTGCTTGTTGGGAGGCATGGACCCCAAAGTGCGCATATTGTGCAGACGGTCGGCCATTTTGATAAGCACCACCCGGATGTCGGATGACATGGTCAACAGCAGTTTTCTGAAATTTTCAGCTTGCGCAGAGGCTTTGGCGCCGAAAACGCCACCTGATATTTTTGTCAACCCGTCAACAATGGTAGCTATTTTGTCACCGAACAGGTTTTGTATATCTTCAACCGTAGTATCGGTATCTTCCACCACATCGTGCAGCAGGGCCGAACAGATAGAGGTGGAACCGAGGCCTATCTCCTCAGCCACAATTTGTGCTACAGCTATGGGGTGCAGTATGTAGGGCTCACCCGAGCGGCGTCTTACTCCTTGGTGAGCGTGCTTGGCAAAGTGGAAAGCCTTGTCTATGATTTCGATGTGCTTCCGGTGGTTGGAACTGAGGTAAGTGTCCTTCAGTTTCTGGTATTCTTTTTCTATGTATGCCTCTTCTTCAGGGGAGTCCTGAATCAAGTCCTGTGCATTCTCTTCCATCTTCAATCTTGTGTATTTGTTACAAATATATAAAAAACTTTGTAAATCTTAGTCCTTGTGTGGCAAGAGTGGCAAAATCTCTGTTTTTCCATTAGTGGTCATCGAATGCTATTGACTGATAATTAGTGAGGTAGTGAATTTTATTGAATATTGTTGAAAAAAAAAACGTCTTAGTTTAGATGTAGCAGCGCAAATTGTTTACTTTTGCTGCAAATGAAAATTTACCTCTTTTGTGGAGAGTGAATTTGCAAGAAGTTTTTTAACCATTTAAATTTTACTATTATGGCCGAGAAAACGAGATATTCAGATGAGGAACTTGCAGAATTCAAGGAACTCATACTACAGAAATTGGAGACTGCCAAAAAGGAGTATGATGAACTCCGTGCCAGTATGAATAATACGGATGGTAACGAAATTACGGATACTTCTCCAACATTCAAGGCGCTGGAAGAAGGCGCCAACACCATGTCGAAAGAGGAGGATGGCCGTTTGGCCCAACGTCAGCTTCAGTTCATTCAGCATTTGCAGGCGGCTCTGGTTCGCATTGAGAACAAGACGTATGGCATTTGCCGGGAAACGGGAAAACTGATTCCTAAAGAGCGTTTGCGGGCTGTGCCGCATGCCACCCTCAGTATTGATGCCAAAAAGGGCAAGAAATAAATGCCACTTTGGAGAGGACGAAGATTATCTCTCCATTTGTGTATTTGTGTTATAATCCGGCAAGCCGCTCTGGTGTGTGGTTTGCCGTTTTTTGAGTGGTAGGCTTTTATATTTTTATTGACAATAGTTTTCGTAGATGAATTCAGAAGAAAAAAGAATCCTGACTGGTGTTTCGGGCTTGGCGGTGCTCATCATTGTAATGGACCAGTTGCTGAAGTATTGGGTCAGGGTCCATATCGGTGATGGTCCCAACATTCAGGTCACCAATTGGTTCTACTTGTGTTTTGTGCAGAACAATGGCATGGCTTTTGGCATCACATTGTTTAACAAGATATTTCTTACCCTCTTTAGGGTGGTGGCTGTTGCCGGATTGATTTATCTGATTTGCTACGAAGTACGAAAAAAATATTCATTGGGTTTTGTGGTTGGGTCGGCCTTGATTTTGGGAGGCGCGACTGGCAACATTATTGATTGCCTTTTTTATGGGGTCCTTTTCAACGAGGGGGCTTTCTGTTATGGCAAGGTGGTCGATATGTTCTACTTCCCTTTGATTCAAGGCACTTGGCCTGATTGGTTCCCCTTCTGGAGTGGCGAGCCGTTCGTGTTTTTCCGTCCTGTGTTCAATTTGGCTGATTCGGCCATTACTTGTGGTGTGTTCTATCTCTTGATTTTCAAGAATAAGGAGTTGGCCCGACTCTTTTCGGATAGCGACCATTCATCCAAGGAAAATAAGGAGGAAAAATCAGAAAATGATAAAGATAATAACAACTGATGATGAATTATAAGGTATATATTTTGGTGGCAGCCTTGGTAGGCAGTCTGTTCCTTTCGTCTTGCAAAGTGGATCATGGCAAGCCGCCCGTTGACAAGGAGGAGATGATAAGTCTGCTGGTGGATGTGCATATTGCCCAGTCGTTGATGATGCGGGAGGAAACCATTCCGCAGGATAAGATTGACAAGAACAAGTATTACAAGAATGTGCTGGACAAGCATCATGTGTCGGAAGCTGATTTCGACTCCACTGTGGCTTGGTATGCCCGCAACCCAGGAGACTACAAGGATGTGTATCAGGCTGTGATGGATACCTTGCAGGCTCGGCGCAATCGCATGAACTGATGGAGAATATTCGCCATAGAGGATTTGCAGCCAACTGGTTGGCTCTATCGTTTGACAGGGTTATCCAAAATGGATTAATCGTGGTGGACGGAGACAATAAGGTAACTGAAATTGACTCCTTGAATATGGTATTGCCGAGAGAGCCGGAACGGACCGTTTTTTGTTCAGGGTGCCTGGCTCCGGATTCGTTTGTTTTGCCTGCGTGTCTGCCGTCCGACTTGTTGGAGGTCATACAAGAGGCTTATCGGCATATTGAGGTGTCAGATGAG
>CALMUD010000066.1 GCA_937872735.1 uncultured Bacteroidales bacterium | reverse complement strand
ATGGAATTATTGTCGTTAAAAGCGAAAAATAATGGATAAGCGAAAGACTACATATTGTGAATTCGGCTTTTGGCGCGAATTTTCCAGCGATTTTCCTCAAAAAATGGAATTAGACGATGAAGCAAAAAAATCTGTGGAATGTTGGCTCCATTTTTATGATTTATGTAGCAATGTGAATCTTAAATTTGACATTACGTACGACCAACTAAAAGAGGATGTCCAAAAAGATGAATTGCTGTTGAAACTGTGGAAGCGGTCATCGAACGGAGCTTGTGGTTTGGAATGTGAGGCGGACAAATTTCCTCATATTGACCAGCTAAGTCCAGATGCATTGGGTAAAACTGATATGAATGCCGTATTTTTGACAAACAAGGATTCCGATACCTGTTTGCAAAAATCGCAGGAATTTGGAGTCCTTGTCTTGAATAATCAGAACAGAGAAAATTTTAAATATTTGTTTAGTGACAATTCGGTTGCTATAGATATCCGCGATTCTAATATTCATAGTTGGGATTTCTTGAAAAATTATGGATTGAATATTTGTAATTCTATAATTGTGGTGGATAATTATTTGCTTTCATCGGCAGAAAACATAAATGATAATTTACTACCCATATTGAATATATTGTTGCAAAAGAAATCCAAAGTTCCTATCCATATTTCCATATTTTGTGATTTGCATAAATCTAAAAACATGCCAGAAAATCAGCTAAAAAGCAAAGTGGAGGAGACCTATGAGTTGATATCCAAAAACATAGGCAAACAGACGTCTGATTTCAAATTGACAATATATTATGGAGCTAATCATCTCCATGATAGGGAAATATTGACAAATAATGCTTGGATAGGCTGTGGTGCTGGCTTTGACTTGTTTAAACGGGGACAATCGACCAAGCAAACAAAAGTTCAAGTGCTATTCCCTTTTGTCAAACTTGGAATTGACGGAAATAGTGCAGATGAGACGGCCTATATGAATTTATTGAAGGAGACTCTTAAAATTGATCAAAATTCAGTTCAAACGCAATATGTGTGGAATTACGTTGGAGACAAAACAAATAGATTAATGGATTGTTACCGTTGATTTTTTCTTCTCTCTCTATGTTTTTTCTTCATAAAATTTTAATTTTGCACTATCGTGCGTACTGGACAAAAATGCGTACAATAAAAAACTGAAAACAAAATAACACGTTATGAAAGTAGCAATTGTTGGAGCCAGCGGAGCAGTGGGACAGGAGTTCCTGCGCGTGCTTGCAGAAAGAAATTTCCCGGTTGATGACCTTGTATTGTTCGGCTCAAGCCGCAGCGCCGGCCGAAAGTACACTTTCAGAGGCAAGGAATATGAAGTCAAACTTTTGCAACATAACGATGATTTCAAGGGCGTCGATGTGGCTTTCACTTCGGCTGGTGCGGGTATCAGCAAGGAGTTTGCTGCCGACATCACCAAGTTCGGTGCCGTGATGATTGACAACTCCAGTGCGTTCCGTATGGAGAATGATGTGCCTCTGGTGGTGCCTGAGTGCAATGCCGCCGATGCGCTGACCCGCCCTCGCGGCATCATTGCCAACCCTAACTGTACCACCATCATGATGGTGGTGGTGCTGCAACCATTGGAACAAATCAGCCACATCAAGCGTATCCATATTGCCAGCTATCAGGCAGCCAGCGGTGCTGGTGCTGAGGCCATGAAGGAACTGGAACAGCAGTACCGTGAGGTGCTCGACGGCAAGCCTGCCACAGTGAAGAAATTCCCTTATCAGCTGGCCTTCAATGTCATTCCTCAGATTGATGTGTTTACCGATAACGGTTATACCAAGGAGGAGATGAAGATGTTTAACGAGACACGCAAAATCATGCACAGCGATGTTCAAGTGCTCTGCCATGTGTGTGCGTGTCTCTTCGCTCCGTTCCCACTCTGAATCGGTGTGGATTGAGACCGAGAAACCGATCGGCGAGGAAGAAGCCCGCAAGGCTATTGCTGCCGGTGAGGGAGTACAGGTGCTCGACGACAAGGCCAACAAGCAGTATCCAATGCCGCTGTTCACAGCTGGCAAGGATGATGTGTATGTGGGCCGAATCCGCAAAGACCTCGCCAACGAGAACGGTCTGACTTTCTGGCTCACTGGCGACCAGATAAAGAAGGGTGCTGCCCTCAATGCGGTGCAGATTGCCGAATATCTTATCAAGGTGGGTAACATCAAGTGATGTTTAACAAGATTTAAATATTAGAAAGGGCTGCGGCAAATAAGTCGCAGCCCTTTCTTTTTATTGAAATAAAGTATTAACTTTGCCCAAAATTTAATAATTAGCGAATATGAGTTTTACAGAGGAGGCCAATAAACTGTTCGACAGTGTGATTGCCGATTACCATAAGACCGACAATGTGGATGCCCCTATCCATAATCCGTATCAGCCGCAGACCATCGAGAATGTGCTGTATCTGAAAAACTGGATTGACACAGTGCAGTGGCACCTTGAAGATATTATCCGTAATCCTGAGATTGACCCCAAGGAGGCGCTGGCGCTGAAACGCCGCATCGACAAGTCAAATCAGGACCGTACTGACCTGGTGGAGCGCATTGACAGCTACTTCTGGGAAAAATATCAGAGCGTCAAGCCCAAGGCTACTGCCGTCATCAACACCGAGACCCCAGCGTGGGCCATCGACCGTTTGTCCATTCTTGCTCTCAAGATTTACCACATGGGCATCGAGGCACGCCGCTCCGATGTGAGTGCCGACCAGCACGCTGCCTGCCAAAAGAAACTGGACGTGTTGCTGGAGCAGCGTACCGACCTCTCGTCGGCCATCGACCAGTTGCTGAGCGATATTGAGAATGGCAACCGCTACATGAAGGTATACAAGCAGATGAAGATGTATAATGATCCGAATCTGAATCCTGTACTTTACGGTAAAAAGTAATAGCAGCGCCGAATGTCAAATGTGCTGGTGATACGTCTCTCGGCCATGGGCGATGTGGCCATGACGGTGCCTGTGGTGGCCTCGGTGCTGCAGCAGCATCCCGACCTTCATATCACCCTGATTTCCAATCCCCGCTTCGAGGCGATGTTTGGCAATCTGGAGCGTTTTACCTTTGTTGGTGTCGATACCAAGGTGAAATATCACGGGCTGGCGGGTATCTTCCGCTTGTTTCGCGACTTGCGCAAAACCAATCGGTTTGATGCGGTGGCCGACCTTCACGATGTGCTGCGCAGTATGGTATTGCGTACGCTCTTCCGCTTGTCAGGTGTCAAGGTGAGCCACATCAACAAGGGCCGTGCCGAGAAGCGGGCGCTGGTGTCGGCTTCGCACAAGCAGCTGCATCAGCTTCAAACCTCGGTCAGTCGTTATTGCGAGGTGTTTGGCCGACTTGGATTGTCCGTCATTCCTCACTTTACCTCCATCTGTTCCAAAGAGCATCCGCCCGTTTCTCCACTTGGCGCCAAGCAAGGCCAGTGGGTGGGAGTGGCACCTTTTGCCCAGCATAAGGGCAAGATTTATCCACTCGACAAAATGGAGCAGGTGGTGCGTCGGTTGGCTGAACGGTCTGGGGTGCGGGTACTGCTGTTTGGCGGCGGCCCTAAAGAAGTCGCGGTGCTGGAGGGCTGGGCTGCTGCCAGTGAATCGGTTACATCGGTGGCTGGCAAGTATCCGCTGTGCGACGAGCTGGCAATACTTAACCTGTGTGACGTGCTGGTGTCGATGGATTCGGCCAATATGCACCTGGCCTCGCTGGTGGCCACTCCGGTGGTCTCGGTGTGGGGCGCAACCCACCCCTTTGCGGGGTTTTATGGTTACGGCCAAAATACTGAAAATATTGTGCAATGTGCCGACCTCGATTGTCGGCCGTGCTCCATATATGGCAACAAGCCCTGCTTGAGGGGTGACTATGCCTGCCTTAATGGCATAGAACCAGATAGAATTGTTGATAAGGTAATGAGGGTTCTTTCTGATTGAGTATAGACTGCTAATTATTTAACATATAACACAGGGAAATTAACTATTATTGATTTCTTTGCTCTGAATTTTTATTTTATCAGTTTTTTAGTATCTTGCTGAACTGAATAGACTGTTTTTTAGTGACTACAATATTGGGCGGTGTCGGATGCTTTTTTTACACTTTGAGCGCATCCGAAGCCGCTAGAAGACATAAAGAACTCGAATATGGAGGTGAATTATTATTTTTCACATTGTCCGTTTAGCCACCCAGGTTTATACGGTGTGAATCGTCAAATTTCGTTAATCAACCGATTGATGAAGTCCGCGGGTTATCGCGTACTGTTGCTGTTTGTCTTATTGATGGGCGTAAGTTCATCCAGTTGGGCAGAAACCGCAACTGACACCCTTATCAATGGAAAAAGCTTTATGAAAATCGCCAATGCGGCTGATTTGAAGCTGTTCCGCGATTCGGTGAATAAAGGGGAGGAATCTATCAATGCCATTCTTACCGATAATATTGATTTGTCGTCGGAAACCAGCTGGACACCGATTGGTTCAGAAACCTATAAGGGTATATTTGAAGGGAATGGAAAGACTATCACTCTTCTCAATAATGTAGCCCAACGTGATAGATTCGGGCTGTTCACCTATAACTATGGCATCATTCGTAATGTTACTGTCAATGCCTCCATCATTGCTCGTTTGCACGTGGCAGCCATTGTTGTCTTCAACTATGGCACGGTCAGTCATTGTGTGGCAACCGGCTCAGTTACAGGATTCTCGTATGTAGGTGGATTGGTGTCCAAAAATCTGGATGCGGGTGTGATTGAATATTGTGTCAATAGGGCAGCTGTTGCCATTACTTCTAATAACGAAGGATATGCAGGCGGTATCACTTCTTACAACGGAGCTTCCAGTTCTAACAAAGAGGTTGGTAAAGGGTTGATTGCAGGTTGTGAAAACTATGGCGCCGTAACGGGAAAGTCTCACGCGGAGGGTGGCATCGCTGGTCTGAGTAGCAGCCCCATCATTGATTGTTCCAATCATGGAAATATAACGGGAACCTCTTATATCGGCGGATTGGTGGGCATGCAGAGTGCTGCTGTCAGCCTTCGCAATTGCTATAATGCAGCTGCCGTCTGTGCCAGCAGTTTTGTTGGTGTCATTGTCGGTAACCTGTATGCTGGTACTATCTCCAACTGCTATTGTCACAGCACATTGTCCACCCTCAATGGGGCTTCTTCTTTGGTGGCAGTTGGGTCTGGTACGGGTACTGTCACTGCCGAGGATGCCAGTTTCTTTGCCTCTGGCACGCTGGCCCGTCTGCTCAACGGTGGTGATGGCACCACGCAAAAGCCGAATGGCCGTTGGGGACAAAAGCTGGGCTCGGACACCTATCCGGTCATCAGTGATGCCAAGGTGTGCAACATCTCGCTGGAGGGCTCCACTGCCTATCACAATTCGGGAGAGAAGTTAATGTTTACCACTCCTGTCACCACCACTTATAATGGTCTTGTCATTTCGCCAGCCAAGTGCAAGGGCGATGGCAACGGTCATATTTATTACGGCAGTTTTACGGTCGATTCTCTTGATGCCGACCTTTCCGATTATGCTTACACGATGGCCGATTCCGTAATGACCAAGGACGGATTGACCTATTTCGTGATAAATACTCCAATGGAACTGGATTGGTTCCGCTACTATGTCAATAGTGGCAACGTGTTGGCCAATGCCATTCTCACAGCCGATATTGATTTGTCGTCTCTTTGTGGCGCCGCCACCGCCACCACCTCTTCTGTCAGCTGGAATCCGATTGCCGGTAGCCAGGCCTATACGGGCCATTTTGATGGCAACGGACATACGGTCAAAAATCTTTATATCGACTCCACTGCCACCAATGGTCTGGCATTGTTTGCCAACAATGCCGGCACCATCAGTCATCTGACAGTGAGTGGTCAAGTGACGGGGCTGGGCAATGGTGCCTGTGGTATGGTGGTTGCCACCAATACCGGCACTCTGAATCAGTGCGAAGCGCAAGGCACTGTCAGTGGTGACATCGCAGGCGGACTTGTCGGCATACAGCAGTCGGGGGCAGTATTGAACTCCATCAATAGGGCGGTGGTTAATGGCACTTCCATGGCAGGCGGTCTGACGGGCTATTTGTTGTCGGGTAGTGTGAACAGCAATTATAGTGTGTCTTCTGTCGCCTCTTCGGCTGGTCAGGTTGGTATGCTGGTAGGCAAGTGCAGCGATGCCACGCAGGTATCCAACTGCTATTATCTGGCAGGTTCCAACTATGGATTGGGAGGCACTTCTGTTGATGCCGCTGGCTTCGTATCCATAACAGCCGACAGTTTTGCCACAGGCAAGATAGCCCGTCTGCTCAATGGGGGTAACGGAACCTCCGAAAAGGCGGCTGGCGTCTGGGGACAGAAAATAGGGACCGATGCTTATCCGGTATGGAATGGTGACACTGTTTATGGAGTGGTAGCCGATGCCAAAGAATATATAGGAAACAAAGGGACTAAGGTGGCCTTGCCTGCCATTACCCCTGGATTTGACGGAGTGAATATGCGAGACGGCTATTATCGCGATAAGGCAGGTCTCAACAAATATCAGACCTCTTACACCATAGCTGCCTTTGACGACACCTTGACTTCCATTTGCAAAATATCAGACACCCTCATCAATAACAAGAAGTTCTATAAAATCAGCAACGTGCTGGAGTTGCAGTGGTTGTCGTCGTTTGTGAATGAGTCCGATGCCAACAACTATACCAACGCTATACTGACGGCAGACATCGATATGGCAGGTCAGACATTTGAACCGATAGGCCATAACGATGGTGAGCACAACCGCACCTATAAGGGTATCTTCTATGGCAATCATCACACCATCAGCAATCTCAGTATATCAGGCAACTATTCTTATCGTGGATTCTTCGGACATATAGCTTCGGATACGGTCCGCGACCTTACGCTCCTCAATCCAGTTGTTTCGGGTTATGCCCAGGTGGCTGGCGTGGCAGGTGTGATGGAAGGTTCTGTCATACTCAACTGCCATGTGGTGAATGGCACCATATCAGGAACTGATGAGCAGGTGGGAGGTATCTGTGGCAAGGCATCCAGCGGCACCAACAAGATTCTCTATTGCACGGCATCCGGTTCGGTTGCTTCCGCTATCAATACGGCAGGCGGTATCTGTGCCATTATCGAAAATTCAGAGTCTGTAATCAACGGTTGTACCAATCTGATGACCGTCTCTTCCACTAAAATACGAGGCGGAATAGCAGGTTCGGCCAAGAATATGACAGTGAGCAACTGCTTCAATTCGGGCTGGATAGTGAGCGGAGATGCTCCATCGGCAGGCGGTATTATTGGCTATGCCGAAAATATGACGATGAACCGTTGTGTGAATGTGGGCCATGTGTTCGGTAATAATAATGTGCGGAATGTGGGGGCTGTTTATGGCTATTCACAGAATCTGATAGCTACCAACTGCTGTTACGACAAACAGTTCTGTCTGATGCGCAAGTCGCCTTTAGCCGATAGTCTGCCTACGGCCGATATGGTGGGCTCAAAATTACAAAGTCGCCTGGGTGATGAGGAGTGGCTGTATGCCGAGGGCCGTTATCCGCGCATCAAATATACTGACACCACCTGCAATTCGCGTATGGCGACCATCGCTGTCCAGCTCTGGCGGTCGTCGGTATCAGATACGCTGTTCGACAATATCTCCAATGTGGAGAATAATTTCCGGATATCGGTCAATGATAATGTAAAATGGAGTTGCAGCAGTGACGTGGTTACCTTCAAGGGTGATTCGGTGCTTTTAGCTTGCAATCAGAAGAATGTGCCAATACTCATTGTCGCTACCCGTGGAAATCAGCAGCACAAATTCTCGTTGCTGGTCAATACGGGTGCGGCACCTACAGTAACTATCGATACGGCTGGTGCAGGAGCCTGCGAGGGTCGCACGCTGTTGCTGCCAAAAGCGGACATCGTTTACAACAGTACCCGCGACACCTCCCGCACTTGGCTCTACTCATTTGATGGGACCAATTATGCCGCATTCAATCCCGATACTTTTGTAACCCGCAATCTGGGCGGCCGTACATTGTCGGTCAAACTGCGGGTGAATAACGGCTGTGGAGCAGCCGTGTCAGAAGGCAAATATGAAATATCCGGACAATATCTGAACATTCCGCAAATCAAGCTGGCGGCCATCGATTCGGTCTATGTGGGTGACACTGTAGTGTTGCTGAGTCAGAAACTTAAGGCTGAGGGTTGGCAATGGCGTGACACTGCCGCCGCTTCTACTTGGGCTGCGCTGGATGTGCGCAAGCCTTTGGCTTGTGATTTCAATGGCGATTCCATTCGCTACTATGCGTCCAATCTGTGTGGAACGGCCTTCAGCAACGCACAGTCAGTGGTCGTCTATAAGGAGCCTACGCTGCCTGAGGTGGAGCCAGTGGTTATCTGTGAAGGCCAGATCTTCAGTCTGCCTGAGGTGGCAGCATTGCCTAATACTTGTGGCGGAAAAGTCACAACTTCGGGTTGGCTGTTGTCCTCCGATAATTTCGTTTCACACATTGATACCATTACCAATGCCGACACAGCCAAGGTGGTTGCCAACGGATCTTTGCTGCGTGCCTTTGCCACCAGCAGCCATGGCACCGGCTACAGCAATCAGGTGAAACTTACCGTCAATCCTGTTTATCGTCAGGATACGGCCGCTGTCAGTTGCGATTCTTTCTTCTGGTATGGTAGCAAGCTCGTCAAGACGGGTGTATATGTCGATACTTTTGCCACCAAGGCAGGCTGCGACAGCATTGTTACCCTGCACTTGACCATCAACTATCCTAAGACAAGCGAGTTCAGTGCGACGGCTTGCAGCCAGTACCAATGGAACGACAGCACGTACACCACGAGTGGCGACTATATGCAGCTGTTCAAGACAACGGAGGGCTGCGACAGCACTGTCACCCTGCATCTGACCATCAACTACCCTAAGACAAGCGAGTTCAGTGCCACGGCTTGCAGCCAGTACCAATGGAACGACA
>CALMUD010000065.1 GCA_937872735.1 uncultured Bacteroidales bacterium | reverse complement strand
TCAATGCCCTGAAGGAAGGCTGGGACTGCCCGTTTGCTTATATTCTGGCTTCGCTGGCTAACAAGACTTCCAAAATAGATGTGGAGCAGATATTGGGCCGTGTGCTGCGATTGCCCTATACTATCCAACATTTCGATTCTTTTCTGAATTGCTCGTATGTGTTTACCAGTTCGGCCAATTTCCGTGAGACGGTGGAATCGGTCATACAAGGATTGAATAATGCGGGATTCAGTGGAAAAGACTATCGGGTGGCAGAAAATACGGCGACCGAAATTCCGTCGCAGCCACTGACGGCTCAGGATTCTTTGTTTGACGTTTCTGTGCCTGATTGGCAAAAAGGGGAATCGTTTGCCAATGCAAGCCGGAAAGAGGAAGAGGCGGTGACGATTGACAGTGACGTGGTGAAACAAAACATAGAGACGGTGACCGTTGATAGCAATGCTCAGCGCCTTAACGAAATACTGGATACGGCCACACAGCAGAATAGGACTTATGAACAGGAAAATAAAAATGATGATGATAATATGCCCGTGGAAATGAACGGTCAGATAAAGAATTATACTATTAAGGAGGATTTTGCCGAGATGGCAAGTCAGATGAGGTTGCCTGAGTTTAAGAAAAAGATAAACAGAAAATCTATATTTGAGAATGAGGGCACTTTCGTGAAATTGACAAAAGTAATGCTTTCTGAGGGATTGAATCTTGAAAATGCGGATGGTAACATCGACTTTACCCACACCTTGCAAGAGGCGGTGCAGATAGATTTGGAGCAGCGCAATAGGGATGAATATGTGCCAAAACAATACCAGCTGAACAGCAGCCAGTTACATGCGGTGCGCGAATTGTTTGTAGGCTATGATATTGAGAATAAACGCAAGCAGCTGACGCTGAAGATAGCACGGCAACTTGTTTTTGACGAGATACATGAACCCTACATCAGCCAGTATGTGGCCAGAGTACTGAAACCGCAAAGCGACGAACAATTGGTGGATCTGTTTGACAACGAAATGAATACGGTTGCGGCATTCAAGAAAAAAATGGATGGCTTGATTCTGGAGTATCAGAAGAAAGAGTTTAAAAAATTGTTGGATGTGGGGCAGGTAGTCTGCACTCCGTCTTATCCGTTGCCCAAACAGTTGCAACTTG
>CALMUD010000064.1 GCA_937872735.1 uncultured Bacteroidales bacterium | reverse complement strand
TGACAAGAAAAAAATCAGCGCACCTCCACCATTCTGTTATAAAGTCCCACCACCGTACTGGAGACAGGTTTCAATCCAGGAGTCAACAAAGTTGAGTTGACCACCCTCACATCAAAAGGCTCGTCGTAGGCCACCAGTATGAGGTGGTCAGTACCCTGCGGAGCCACAAAGGTGACAGGATAATTGCTGAGGTCTATCACGCTCTCAGCTGGAATCAGCAAGTGCGACATGGTCAAGCCATCGTCCACAGGCAGACAATCACTAAGTTTGCCATCATCGTCCACATCTATAATATTGACATACAAGTCCTTCTTGCTATTGTTATGTATCCGGAAGAACACCTCACGACCGATATAGACAGGTGAGGAGATAGCTGAATCGAGAGCGGGGTCAATCAAATCGAAAGTCACGCTATAATCAGTCTGGGCATTGTTAATCTGCACCAGCGATGAGTTCTTCTCCTTATATACGAGCGTGCGGGCTATATCACCCTCAACCGATACACCCCGATAGGTGCACCCTGCTGCATTGTGACTTACCTTGTCAGAACTGCCGCCAAAAAGGGAAGCCACCGCGTGCGAGAAGAACTTGGAAGAAAGTGACGAGCTGTTGCCCGACACCTGCTGCACCAGCGCACCCACCACCTGATCCCCTTGTGTCTGCTTGAAGGCATATACCTTGTTATTCTGCTTGTCGATGATGCTGAGCGAAGAGTTGGCCTCCACCCGCACCTTATCTGTCTGTTTCAGAGCCGTACGCTTGGTCAAAGGCTTCCAGGCCGTCCCCACCAGCCACGAGGCCTTGCCTATCACATTGTAAACGTACAGATTCTGGGCTCCTGCCAACTGGCAAAAAGCCAAAAGAGCCAATATCAAAAACTTCTTCATAATCCAATTATTTATATACTTTGAAATATCAATCAAATCCAACCAAAGGATTTACACTCGGAAATATAACAAGAATTATTCCAAAAAACGCAACAAAAGCAAAGATAAAAAGAGAATAAGACAATAAAAGCGCGCAAAGATTGGTAATTTTGCGGAAAACAGCGGAACAATGGAAGCAGACGAAGCAGTCATATTGCAGAAATTGGCATTACGGGAAATCAAACCAACCGCAATGCGCATCCTCATACTGGGAAAGATGCTATCTACCCCCCAGGCCATGAGCCTCCAGGATCTGGAAGATGCGCTGGAGAGTGCCGACAAGTCGACCATATTCCGCAATCTCAACCTGTTCAGGACGCACAAACTGATACACGAGATAGACGATGGCAGCGGCAGCCTCAAATACTCGGTATGCAGCGACAGTTGCCACTGCGTGCCAGATGACGAGCACGTTCACTTCTTCTGCGAAGTATGCCACCGGACCTTCTGCCTCAAAAGCATTGCTGTACCCGCAGTAACACTGCCCAGCGGATTTGAAGTGGAAAGTATCAACTATGTGCTGAAAGGCACTTGCCAAGAATGTACGCACAAAAAGAGACACAAAGAATGACCCCCTACGAAGCCGAATCGAAAACGATAGACCTGCTCCGTCTGCCTCTGGCTATCGGAGTGATATTCATACACATGAACATGAAAGTGCACGGCAATATGGTGCACTGGACCGACTTCGGCAGCATGGATGCCTACCGTGTATTTGCCATAGTGGTAGCCGACAATCTGGCCGGGATAGCTGTGCCACTGTTTTTCCTGTTTTCGGGATATCTATTCTTCTATAAGCTGAAAGAGTGGAATCTGCAAGTGTATAAACAGAAGATGAAAAAAAGGCTGGTATCGCTGGTACTGCCCTACATGCTATTCAACTTGCTGGCAGTGATTGGGCTCATAGTCAACAGCACCCTCATCAATCACAACCTGATGCTGAACCTGCACAGCTGGCTGGGTGACGGTAAATTTCTGCGCATCTTCTGGAACATGCACGTCACTGGCGGCATGAACAGCACCCTGGGCTACCACATTCCCATGGACACCCCCATCAACGTGCCGCTATGGTTCATCCGCGACCTTATCATGGTATCGGCCTGCACCCCTCTCATCTATTGGCTGATAAGCAAATTCGGACGATGGGTGGTAATAGTGCTGGGAGTCTGTTTTGTTGCCTACATCGGACTGCCCATCAACGGATTCCGCCCCAATGCGTGTTTTTTCTTCACCTTCGGTGCCTACCTCAGCATCAACAAGCACACATTGGCCGAGACGCTGTACCCCCACCGCTACACCATAGGCGTGCTGGCACTGCTGCTGATGGCGGCGGACATCCGTCTGGACGGAATGCCCCATGAGGACATCATAGACCGGCTGTACCTGATATGCGGTGTGATAAGTGCCTTTAATGCGGGATTGTGGTTTACCCTGCACTACCAGCCACGCATCTCGGAAGTGCTGGGTCAGTCGTCTTTCTTCGTCTTTGCCACCCACACCTTGCCTCTTCCCTATCTGCGCCGACCCATAGAATGGTGCAAAGACAATATCTGGACCAATTCCAGCAATGCTCTGATATGCTCAGGCCAGTTTTTGCTGGTGGCCGCAGCCACCACCCTTTGCTGTCTGTCGATGTTCGGATTTCTGCTATGGGCCTGTCCAAGCATGCTGAATGTGCTGATAGGCAAACGCAAACGAAGATAAGGGAAAGCGGAACCAAACCAAACCTTACGCGGGTTGGTCTTCCTTCCCGTTTCCCGTCTTTTTACCTTTTTCATCTTTCTTTTTTCCATCGGGGTCAGACAGATGTTCCCTTTTAGCCTTGACGCCACCGAACCCCTGAGCCGCCACAATCAACTGGTTGTGGGCAGGCGACGCCGCATTTATCTTGTCCATCACCTGCATCAGACGGTTGTGCTTGTCACGCAGCTGGCCATCATCAAAGAAGGAGCCCTGCACCGCATTGGTAGGAGCGAAACCGAAAGCTGTGACGCCTGCCTTCTTATAGCCATAACCCTTGCGGAAGATATGCGACAAAGCTGCATCGGCAGCCTTCATCAGCTCTATGGTACTATTGGTGGCCGGGTCCAGCTGAATGGTGAACACCCCCCACTGCTGCGGCTGGTCGGTGTGAAACCGATTGGTAAAAGCAAAAACCGTAAAGCGGGTGCAGGCCGAATGTTGCGCCCGCAATTCCTCCGCTGTGAGCGAAGTGAATTTATGCACCTGCTCCAGCAGTTCACGGTAATCATATATCTCGGTATAGAAACTGTGCGAATTGGAGATAGATTTTTTTGTACCATGGTCAGGGCTGAATGGTATGCAGCGCTCTCCCCGCAACTCCTTATAAGTGCGTAATCCCTCAATACCCATTTGCAGCCTCACCCAACTCTCGGGCAGCCGCAGAAAATCGGCCACGGTGCTGATGTTCAGTTCCTGCAACCGAGCCGAAAACCTGCGGCCGATGCCCCACACATCATCAATAGGGAAAGAGGACAGCACTTTGTCAACATCCTGTGGCCGGTGCATCAGGCAAGAACCATGCAACGCCGGATAGTGCTTGCAAAGCTTAGAGGCAATTTTGGCAAGCGTCTTGTTGTGAGAGATGCCGACGCTGATAGGAATGCCCGTACGGGAATGCACCTCCTGCGATATGCGGTGACCCATCTCATCGAGCGAGTCCACCGCAATGCCGTCGAGGTCGAGAAAAGCCTCGTCGACAGAATATATCTCAATGGCAGGGGCCAACTCTCGCAGCAAGTCATGCACCTCCCTCGACTTGCGGTGATAGAATTCATAATTGTTGGAGAAAACCGCAACATGGTTGCGCTCCACGATATCACGGATTTTGAACAACGGTGCGCCCATGGCAATGCCCAGCGCCTTCGCCTCGTTGCTGCGGGCCACGGCACAGCCATCATTATTGCTAAGCACAATCACGGGCTTGCCCTCCAGGTCGGGACGCAAAGTCCGCTCGCACGACACAAAAAAATTGTTGCAATCCGCCAATCCAATCATGACACTGAAACGAGATAAGTATATATAATGTAAAGCCCCATAAAGATAATGCAAAAAAAGGAAATGGCCACCCACACCGAGCGCCATGTCATTAAATTTGTTATCTTTGCAGACTGATAACAAAGGAACAATAGAAAAACATCAGATAAAATCATGTCTTTACAATGCGGAATTGTAGGATTGCCCAATGTAGGCAAATCCACACTGTTTAATTGCTTGTCGAGCGCAAAAGCCCAGGCAGCCAACTTCCCATTCTGTACCATAGAGCCCAACGTTGGTGTAATCACGGTACCTGACGAGCGACTGACCCAGCTCACCGAACTGGTTCACCCCGCCAAGGTGGTGCCCGCCACCGTTGAGATAGTGGACATAGCAGGACTTGTGAAAGGCGCCAGCAAAGGCGAAGGTCTCGGCAACAAGTTTCTGGCGAACATACGTGAGACGGATGCCATACTGCATGTGCTGCGCTGCTTTGACGACGGCAACGTAACCCATGTGGACGGAAGTGTGGACCCCGTGCGCGACAAGGAAGTTGTGGACACCGAGTTGCAGCTGAAAGACCTGGAAACGGTGGAGAGCCAACTGAAGAAAGTGGAGAAACAGGCCCAGACAGGCGGCGACAAAGACGCGAAAGTGCTGGTGGGGATACTGAAACGCTATCAGGAGGTGCTGTTACAAGGAAAATCGGCCCGAACAGTAGAATTGAGCAAAGAGGAAGAACCTTTGGCACGCAATTTGTTTCTGTTAACTACGAAGCCGGTGCTCTACGTCTGCAATGTGGACGAAGCCAGTGCCGTAAGCGGCAACCAGTACACCGAAGCAGTGAAAGCAGCCATAAAAGATGAGCATGCCGACATGCTGGTGGTGGCAGCAGCCATGGAAGCCGACATAGCGGAGCTGGAGAGCTACGACGAGAGAAAAGAGTTCCTTGAATCAGCGGGATTAAAAGAAAGCGGCGTGGTCCGTCTTATCCGTTCAGCCTATTCGCTGCTCGGCTTGCAGACGTACTTCACCGCAGGAGCGCCGGAAGTTCATGCCTGGACATTCCGCAAGGGGATGAAAGCTCCCCAGTGTGCTGGCATCATCCATACCGATTTTGAGAAAGGTTTCATCCGTGCCGAAGTCATCAAGTTTGAGGACTTCATGCACTACGGAAGTGAAGCCGCCTGCCGCGAAGCCGGCAAAATCAACATCGAGGGTAAGGATTACATTTGCCAGGACGGGGATATGATGAACTTCCGTTTTAATGTATAACAGTTTGAGGCAAAGGCGTAAAAGGAGCTGACAACGGTATCAGCCGTCGATTTGTTGTGGCCACAAGTCGAAAAAATGCACTTTTTTGGTTGCACATATCAAAAATATCAATACCTTTGCATCAAATATGTAGTGAATTAATTAGAGACTAAAATAGAAAATAGATTATTTATTTGTTTAATTTAAAATCGTTTTATAAAATGAAAAAATTTTTTAGCTTATCAGCTATCGTTGCTGTATTGGCAATGTTGATGACTTCAGTATCAGTTTCTTCTTGTTCATCAGACGATGATGATGATTCAACAACAACAACTCCAACTTACACTTCTTTCTCAGGAACAATGGGTGGCGCTGCTGCAACAGCAGGATCTTTCTTGTCAATCAAGGACGGAAAGATTTATACTTCTACAGCAAGTGCAGACGAGTTGAAGGACGTTGAGATCGTATTCAATGGCACAAACTTCGTAACTGCAGCCAGCTCAGCAAACTCTACCGTATCAACAAATGGCAATTCTGCAACTTTGACTACCAATGCTAACGGCACTATCGCTTATGTAACTTCTACAGGTTACATGGGAACTATCACTTACACTGGTACAACTGGTTCTACCTCTTCTACCGTAACTGTAACTGTTACCAAGGCTGCAAAGAAGTAATTTTAGCTGATAGCGACTAAAAGGAAATTTCAAAAAATGGGTGCTCCAGGCAATGTCTGGGGCACTTTTTTTATCTACTAATAATTATAATTAATAAAAAATCATGAAAAAATTTTTTAGCTTATCTGCCTGCATAGCAATTGTGGCTATGTTAATGACTTCTGTTACCATCTCATCATGTTCAAAGGATGACGATGACAACGACTCAACAATCGTAAAGGCCGATTCAATAAGAACTTTTGAAGTAACAATGGGTGGTTCTACAGCTACCAGCGCTGGTTCTTACTTGTCAGTTGAAGATGAGAAAGTGTACAAAACTTCAGATATCAAATCTGACGACAACACAATCAACATCGTCTTTGATGGCAAGAAATTCATTTCTCCAGCCGTATCCAGCAACAGCTATGTAAGTGGAAACGGTATCTTTACCAACTTCACAACTGTGACTGAGGGAAAGGTATATTCTTACAAAGACTATTACGGATATCATGGAACTATCACTGTAAAGAGCGGAACAATGGGTACTAATGATGCTGTCATTACAATCATTGTTACCAGAATAGCAAACGCTAATCAGTAAACGCTGTTAAAAAGATGTTCTGAACATTGCTCGGAGCATCTTTCAAAGGCGGGACGATGCCACAACGGCATTGTTCCGCCTTATTTTTGCGCTCGGTGCACGGAATATCTAAAAATTTTGTTTTTTCTTTTAGTGAAGAAAGGAACCGAAAACCAGGGATGAATTCTGAAAGCTAATGCGCGAAGAGCTGACGCCGAATTAGGGCGGAGACACGTGTTTGTGGTGATAATGATTGCGAGGGGAAACCTCTCCGAGGTGACAAAACAATCAACTATTAACCTATAACCCCAGGTGGGCCTACGGCCGACCCGGGGTTATTTATAAGGGAACCTCTCCGAGGTTCGGAGGGCGACACGTGAGGATGCGGCACGAGAGGCTGCGCTGCGCAACGATAACCGGGAGGTGACGCATCATCAACTCCTCGCATCACCACAGCCCATCACGGCTGAACAAATTTGTTGTCAGTGGGTTTGGTTGTTCTACCTCGAAGAGGTTTTCCTTGCATAGCCCCAGGTCGGCCGTCAGGCCCACCTGG
>CALMUD010000063.1 GCA_937872735.1 uncultured Bacteroidales bacterium | reverse complement strand
GTGAGGAAAACAGCGGTCTGCGAGGCAAGTGTCCCCGAAGTGGTACAGCGAAGAAGTGAGGATTCGGGAATTGGAAGAAAGGAAGTCCCAAAAAATAGTAGATATTTTTCCCCTTTTTTCATTAGTTTTTTCGTTAGTATTTTTTAACAAAGTAACTTTTTTATTTCTAATTAAAGAGTCTAATTATAGTCTAAGTATATTGGTACCCCGAAGTGGTACAGCGAAAACCTCGCAGCCCAGTATTTTCGTTTTTGCAGGTGTCCCCGAAGTGGTACAGCGAAAAAAAGGGGGAAAACAAAAAAGCGGAAAAATCATCAAAAAAAGGGCAAGTGTCCCCGAAGTGGTACAGCGAAAAGGGCAAGTGTCCCCGAAGTGGTACAGCGAAAATGTAATAAAAGTCCACAATAAGAACGTAAAACATTCTAAAAGTCGTAAGTGTCCCCGAAGTGGTACAGCGAAAACTGTTAAAAAATTAACAGATACAGAAAAAACGTAGAATCAGTGTAGATTTTTTTGTAAAAATGTTATATTTTTGTAGAAAATAAAAGAATTAAAAAATAAGAAAATGGGAAAAGAAGAGGAAAAAGAAGAAAAGATTTTAAAGACTTTAAATTTAAAATTGCCAGTGGAAGAATACAATAGGCTGCAGGCCTATTATATAGCCAAAGAGGGGCTTACACTGAGAGCGCATACGACAAAATATTTATTGGAGGAAGCCAAACTAATAACAGTGAATATAGAAAAAAATGAAAACATTGGAAGAAAGGAATGAGGCGAAGGAGAACAAGAAGTATCTGTCAAGGGTACGCACTCCCCGAACACTTGTGATGCCAGAGAGCATAGATGCGATGACCATACAGTACGGGGCCCTTTTGGGTCAAGTAATGAGAGATATTTGTATATATGTCTGTAGGTGTAAGAATCGGGATTTGTTTGGAAACGCTGTCTTTTCAATCGATGATTTTGTAAAAGAGTTTGGATATAGAAGGAACGTTATCAGAGGCAAAGCCGTCCATCTTGAAGGAAATTATTTCAACGGAGAGGTATTGAATGAAAAGAGAATAGAATGTGATTCGCTTTTAGACCTTGCCGTTTATCTTGGAACAAAGGAAGTTTTTTCTGTGAGGAATAAAGAAAAAGTGCAAGAAGAAGGTAAAATAATTACCAGAATATATAATCGAAGTTACATGATGTTGTCTGGAGATGCAAAGGTAGAAGGAAAGGCACACAAGAAAGTCTATTACTTGCAATTAGGTCCAGGTTTTGCGGAAGAGTATTTCAACCGATATTTAAAAATCAATTACAATGATTATTTGAAAATCGGAGAGGGAAAGTATAAGAAAATAAACAGTGTAATATTTTACAAAAGGTATTACATGATATTATGTTATTACAAATCTTTCTGCAAGGGTATCTATGAGACGACAGTAGATAGAGTGGCCGCCGATATGAAAATAGCAATCACCGAAGCCAGGAAAAAGAAAGTTGAGATAAAAGAGATATTAGAGGCTTTAAGTAAAACGTTGGAAGAAGAACCCTTCTTTTTTGAGTTTTACAAAGAGCCCAAAGAAAGATATGAGTACAGGATAAGATTCATATTTCCGAGAGAGAGAACTCTTGCATTGGAGAACAGGCAAGAAGTCATGCCACGATGTGAAATTTTCCTCGGCAAATTATGGGAGTCCTTCCAGGCCGATTTTTATATGGATTATCGTCAAAAATTGGAAGGAGGCAAAACTCTGGGTCAAATAGAGCTGTTTAACAGATTAGATAAAGATAGGAAGGATAAAACCTATCTCACGAAAGAGGGCGTATTAAATCCGTTTCTCTTCCAGAACTGTTTTGCAGAGTGGTTTTTCTCCGAGAAAGACGCAGAGAAAAAGAAACAGGAGTATAGAGCCTGTTTCCATCGGGTATATAATATCGAATATCCAGAAAATGAAAAGATGTATTTCGATGAGAAAAATTTGGATATGATATATGAGAAACAAGAAGAGAAAAGGAGATTGGAGCAAGAAGCGTTAAGAATAAAGAGAAATTAAAATCAAAGATGTATTTTGTTGTGATGAGACTGTTTCTCAAATTGGTTAATCTTGATTAGTTTTTGCATTTCATCTTTGTTCAAGTTTGTTGCCAGAACGAGAGGCTGGCAAGGGATAAGTTTAGAGATTTGCGAGTAAGAGAATCCAGAACCTATGACATTATCCACAAGAAATACTTTTTGCCCAGGTTTCTTAGAAAAAGGGGAAGAAAGGAAATATTCAGGCTTAACAGTATCGAATGATTTTGATTGTTTAAGGTTGTAGATGGTATCACCTGGAGTACGTTTAATAATATCGAGGACTGTAGCTCCAGAACGAGAAGCAATAAGATTGGCAGCGTTAAGAGTATAGATAGCACTACCAGAATGTTGCGGACAAGGAATAAGAATAGAGTTATCATCAACCACGTTTTGTTTAAGAACAAAGTTGGCAAAAAAGGAGATAGCTAAAGAATCATTGCCTTTCATCAAGTGGGCAAGATTAGAAACATTATCTTTTACTTGTTCGAGATAATTTATACCATTAATTTCAATCATTTTAAGTAAATTTGCGTATTAGAAAAACAGAGCGAAAATAAGGAAAAAAAGATAAATGAGAAAAAAATTATTACTGTGTGCTGCGCTTTTAGCAGCCACAACATTAACCTGGGCAGGGAAAGCCCATTTGACGCACATAAAGGGCAACCAGGCAGCTGGAGTCCGATATGGAGTAGGAACCAAAAACAAGTATGACGTAGGAATCACATATTCTTACTGTTTTGGAAACCAGTACACCTTCACGTGCGAGGTGGACCATGAGGAAGCAGTATTTGGATATTCGGATTTCACCAACAGCATATTGGTAAGTCCTTGTCTTGAATTTGATTCATGGCAGCCAGCGAAGTGGCTGTATCTTGAAGGGGGCGGAGGTCCAGCGGTAGGATATGATAAATGGAGTTGTAATTTGCCAGGCGTAAATGATTCCGAAGAAGGAATTGTGTATGGAGCCCAAATAGGAATAGGATTGGAGTTTTACCCGACAAGTTCAGTAAGTATATTGTTGAAAGGTCAGCAATACCTTCTCTTTGGGAACGACGACCAATATTTAAAGCCTAATTTTTCAATAGGCTTGCGGTATAATTTCCATCTATGAATCTGTTGGTGGTCAAGTCGGTTGGAGGATTGAGTGCGGAAAACATAGCGAATGGTGGAGAAGGATGGATAAGTCTCGGCATCGTTTTGACCGACACCATTCTTGACGGCATCGACGAAAAGGAGACCCGACAGACATTAAATGAAATGTGGCGGTCAGGGATTCTGGAAGTGGACGAAGCAAACAGAATGAGATTTCAAAGAAAAAAACAAAAAAGAGAAAATAATGAATAAAATTGTTGGATTAATGGTCGTTGCGGTTGTGGCGTTGGGATTCAACGCCTGCGACACGCGCGACGACTATATTGTCGACCATTGTGATGAGCCGACAGTAAAGTTCATTGTGCCGGACAGTGATACGGTCACGGTGGACGGACAGCGTTATATCAGAATAACACTGAACTGGAACGAGACACGGACCTATGATTTCTCGCTTGTAGACAAGTACGGCGGAGTCAGCGGTATTACCTGGAACGTGACAGGAGTCACCACTCCGTTCAAGGATGAGTGGGGCAGACCAGGCGGATATGTCAGGTATGACTCTGCCATGGGAAAAACATTGTTGAGTTATGCAATCAAGACAAATTTTGATGCAGCCAACGACAAAATATCGTTTACGGAGAACTGGGGAGGTTCAGATCCAGCGGTATCAGATGTAAATCACAAAGGAGTCAATTTCTTTTTAAATCTTGGAAGTGGCGATCTTCGTTATAGTGAGGATGTAGATTCGACAGAAATCACCCTTCGTGGAGATTTTTACAACAAGCTGGGGGTAAAAGGATATGCGAATGTCATATTGGTCTTGCAGCCAAACAGGCCTCCGAAACCAGAAATTGAAGTGACGCAGATAAGCGGAATGGAATACACCATATCGGCAGCCAAGAGCACGGACCCCAATGGGAAAGAAATTGCTTATTATGAGTATCTGATAGACGGGAAACCAATATCGGAAGCTGGATATATATGGGAGACCAACAAGAACTGTCAGGAAGGCTATGCAGCAGTCGGCGGCACTTATATCAAATGCACGTCCTTGACGTCAGTCAGCCACGCTTTCCAGACTACAGGCCAGCACAAGGTCTATGTGCGCTGTGCGGACAAATGGGGATTATGGAGCAAATGGGTAGAAAAGGAGGTGACAATATGAAAAGATTTATATTAATGCTGATAATCGCACTAAGTGCGACAGTTCAAGTATTTGCATCTGGTAGTAATAGAGTATCTGGTACTGCCACTATCACATTAGCAAAGAAAACATATATATACAATGAAAGTATGTCTGTATATATAATAAATCATTTGAGTACCAGTACGGATAATGACCATACTCGTGATGAAGTAAAAGGATGGGCTCGTTTGGAATATTCAATAAATGGTGGGGATTATAAAACTTATAACGGAGCACCTTTTGCATCAAAATTCAACGGCAATGGTTATAACTTAGAGGATGCTTGCAGTGTTGGTTCTTCTGGTTCTGATTTATGGAGTAATATAATGTTTTCTGTAAATCTAAAGGATTTGTTGAGTGACGATGCGAACAACATTAAAAATGTTATTCAATTTAGATATATAGTATATGAATATGGATATAACGAGTGTGATGGATGGAATTTGGGGACTTGTAATGCAGCACACATGCATAATACTGATTATTATCCTTTTACTGTCACCGTTTATAACCTTAATCCAGGAGAGATAGCGGCAGATACATTCAGCAATCCGAATGTGGGCCGGACAGACAGTCCTATATATGGAATATATGGGGGGAATGTAAGTCAGAATGTCTATATAGGCAATAAGGTTTCCCCTTCATTTGTTAGTTCAGCGGAGAATATTTATTTCAGTAAAGGAAATCAATCTTTTTATAACGTAGCTTATCAGTCAGCATCTCAGGATTTGTCGAAATATTTTTCCGTGTCGGAATTATTGGGGAATGGTCAAAAGTTTACGCCAGGGACCAAAATAAACATATCAAGAACGGTTATATATCAGCCTGGGAATACCGAGCCGAGATATACCTGGACGACAGATACCCTGCATTATGTAGTGGTACAACCAGTGACAATAGATTCTTTGAGGAAAAGCGCAGACACGACCTATATATGTAATGGAGACAATGTCACGATTCAGCTGACAGGAAATTACATACAGGGAGACGAGAGCATCAATTATGGAGCGCAGTATGGATGGCAATACAACAACGGAAGCGGGTGGAAAACGCTGAACGTAGAAGGCAGCACAGACGAGGAAGCCGTACAATACAGGAACACACCAGATTTGGAGTTCACCCCAAAATCAGTGACAGGTCTGTTCAACACCAAAGAAGGCTATGTAAAGTTCCGTCAGATAGTGCAGTTAAACAGATTTGGCCATCTACACATATATGCGACGCCAAAATCAGAAGCAAATGCCTATTCCACATATTACTATTATCAGAAATATGCGGTACCATCGACAGCCGATTTTGCGATACGTCCGTCAAGTACGCACATCTGTTCAGGGGAGACCTTCGCAGCGGACAAAGGCAATTTAAAAGTCGTATTCACCCCCAAAAGCGGCAGTGTATATTCAAGTATAGAAGGAGCGTTAAAAGCGAACACCTTCAAATACAAATGGGAATATAGCGAAAAGGACGAAAAGGGAGCATTTACAGGCGACTACACGACAGTAGAGGACGCAGGAGCGGTAACAGACAGCTTGCATATCAGCAAGGCGATGACCAAAGATATGCTTTACAGAGTGACCGTGACCGATGGTTGCGACAATGCAGTAAAGTATGTGACAGGCGGAGTGACTGTAGACAGTGTGCCAAGCATAAGCAAGAATGATTTTGAAGTCGGCGGAGCGAGCACAGTGGAGACAAACGGCGACGATACGATACACATATCGGCAGCCAGGAAGTCCTATGTCACGATAGAAGTCAAGACCCTGGATAAGAACTGCACCTACTATATGCAAAAAGGGGAAAAAGTAAAAGCCCTGTTGCAGAAAGGGAAGAACATCATCCTGGCCGACAGTCTATATTATTACTATGACAAGTACGGCGTGAACGGAGTCACGATTTACAAGAAAGTGACAAGTACGACCAGCACGACCAACTGTATCAGTTCATCCGTGAAAGTCATCACCAATCTTGTCGGAGTATTGCAAACGGACGAACTGACCTGCAAAGACAACATAGACGATAAAAAGACCGTGTACGTCTGTCCGAACTCCGCATCTCCGGAAATCAAGGGAGAAGGAGCAGTAAGCGGAGGATATAGTGCCATATACCGATACCAGTGGCAGCAGTCCCTGACAGGGACTAATGTCACCTGGACGAACATAGCAGAAGCGACCGCCAGCAACCTGCCAGCAGGTACGCTGACCATCAACAAGGATCAGACCATATATGTCCGCCGAATAGTATTCAGCGACCCAGCCAACAAAGGAGTCGGGGGAGTCATGAGCGACACGACAGGAGCCGTGACCATCAAGCCATACAGCATACCGAAAGTTACAGTACTGGCAGGAACATCGGAGAGTGCGACCAGCACGGCCACACAGAGCATCTGTTACGGGACCAAAGTATATCTTGGAAGTCAGATAGCGGATTCAGCCGAATACATGAAGCAGAAGAACATCCAGAACCAGGATTTCAGAGTCACATATACCCTTGATGACACAATAAAGATAGACAGTACGATATTCGGAACCATCGGCAACCGAGACTTCGACAACACAGTAATAAGAAGCAAAGAGGGCATTACCCGATACCTGAAATCAACCCTGTCCTTCTGTAACACGCGAGTAGCGAGCAGCAATAAGATAGTGGTAACAGTAGGGAAAGACCTGACAGTCCAGTCGGACGAGATAGGGAGTACGAGCTGCAAGGTAGCAGGACGCAAGGTAAGCGTATTTGTCAAGAACCCATCATCGGGATATGACTATGCTTTTGCCAATTCGCAGAGTGAAGCCCTACCGAAAGACGGGACGCTGACCTACAAATACAGTGGAATTGCGCAATTAGGCAATGTGCGGAGTGACTATACGCTATTGGTGACCAAGAGTAATGGAGAATGCAGTCAGACCACGAAATTAGAGAGCTATATTCCATCTGGCAGTCTTACCGACAGCATAGCACCGCAAGCCCTGGCTATATCCAACGTGAGTGCAAAGGGCGACACCTTCCTTGTGTGCAAAGGTTCGGAAGTGACGATAAGAGAGAAGAACACGAGTGTAAACCCATCATGGAGTTATGGCTGGGAAGTCAACGGAGCCAAATTAGACACCACGACAGCCAGTCTGAAATATGATTTCAGAAAAGAGACGGAAGGCAAGCCAGTCCGTCTGGTGCGCACGACCAAATACATAGTCAGCGGAGAAGTATGTGACCAAAGAAACGACACAGTACTCGCATATATAGAGCCCGAAGCCAGCTACAAGCAGGATTTCATAAGTGCCGAGCCAGACTCCATCTGTTACGGAGGGAGCAGTGAGATACGAATCAATCCATCACGCATCAGCGGTTATCAGAACACCCAATACAGTTTTGACAACGGTCAGGCAGGGAAAGTTCTGACCCACACCATCGAGAACGACAGTCTGACAGCGACGCACACCGTCACCATCAGCAACGGCAACTGTCCTGAAAACACGTTGTATCAGAAACAGTACGGCACAGACATCTTTGTTGCGCCGAATCTGACCATCGGAGCAGGGGACGTGACAGTCACCCCAGCGACCATCGCCAAGACGGACCTGCAAAAAGGGAAACAGAATTATGTGGTAAGCGTAGCAGTCAACGGAGCCAACCAGGTACTGTTTTATGACAAGACCGGCAGCATAGACAACACCATCACGTCTCCAGTGACGGCAAAAGTGTCGAACACCTATGACGTGACGATAGAAAAGATAGACAGTCTGACCAACAACGAGCTGTTTTATGTAAAAAAGCAGTACAAGATGGCCAACGGCATCACCTGTTCGAGTCAGAACCTATACAGTGGAAGTGTGACCATCACAGACGGTTTTACGGGAGCGCTGGCGATCACGTCCGACAAAGGGACGCTCAACAACCAGGACAACATAATCTATGTAAAGGGAGCGTGTCAGGGCGAAGCAGTAAAAATGCGTATCAGCCAAGGCAACAAAATCACATACAACGGAGCCGAATTAGACAGCAGCAAAGTAAGCTATCAGTGGGTAAAGCGGAATGGAGCCTCCAACTGGTATTCCATCACCAATGCGACATCCGACAGTCTGACAGCGACCCCCGACAAAATAGGCGGAGACTATTACTATGCGTGCATCCTGTATTACAAGCCAGACAATGCGAACAAAGCCAATCTCATTTCCAATCTTATCTATATAGAGGGACACCACCAGCCAGAAGCAGGCAAAGTAGGAGAAGCCGACAGTGCGAAGAAAGACTGGAGAGAGCAGTGCAGGGGAGAAGAGACGATGACGACCCTGACCTACTACGGGTCCAGCAACTGCACAGGTCAGAGTTATATATGGCAGAAGAAGTCGTCAAGCGCAAGCAAGTGGGAGACAGTAGAAAGCGACAACGGGACATACATCTGCAATCTGAAAGGATTAACAGAAACGACCTATATCCGTTGTCTGATGCTAACGACATGTGGAGACACCTTGCCATCAAAGAACGTCTATACTATACATATTAACGGCAACAGCATAGACAAAGGCGACATAGCCCTTGGGAGTGAGTCAATAATAAGTGAAGGAACGACCATTAAATCCCTTAATTTCAATTCATACGATGCAAAGAACACCTATCACTGGACGTTAGGCAACCAGACCGCCACATCGAAGGACGGAGAAGCCACATTCAGCTACAGTTCAACGGACAAGTCGGTCAATGCGTCCAACTATCAGGCAGGTGCGCATAGTGTGACAGTGTACAAAGTGAACGACATCACAGGCTGTCACTCCGACACGATAAGCTATGCTTACCGTCTGTTTAAGGAGTTGAAAGTAAAAGGAATATCCAGCAATGCAAATGGTATTCTATGTAATGTAGACAGTTCAAATGTTACAATTCAGGCAGGAGAGATTACTGGAGGCAATACCGACAGCACCTATACTGTCTCATGGTATTACAGTCAGGACAGCAGCAACTACCGTCCATTGACTACCGAGTTTTCTGCGAAAACGGCAAGTTTGGCGATACCTGGAATAGGAGACTATTATAATTTAATAGTCAAGAACTTAGGAATGACGACCTATTTCAAGGCAGTGGTATCAAGTCCGAACTATCCGAAGGTAGTGACGACGGACGCCGTGTCAGTCAAAGTGTATAAGCCGTTAGAAGCAGGTTCCATCGACTATTCAGAGAGTGTTATCTGTTATGGCGACAGAGTAGACATCAAAAGCATAACGCCAGCGACAGGCGGAAGCGGAAAATATGTATATTACTGGGAAAAGACGGAGAACGACGGCAAGAGTTGGGAGCGAGACAGTCTGCTTTCAGGCGAGAGTCGGACAGCGCACAGTGACGCATACGCATTCACAGCAAGCGCAAAGTATAAGCGAGTCGTGACAGACGCAACGTGCAACACAGAGTTGGCGACCGCCAATTTCAAGCCGATAGTGGTATTGCCAGAGGTAAGAGTGAGCAAGGAAGAAATCATCGCACCGCTGACAGTCACCAAAGGGAGAAACGCCTATATCAGAGTGACGGACAACAGTCAGAATGTGAAGTATATCAACAAGTATATATGGAACGCCAACTTGCAGATAGATTCCATCAAAGGAAGCGAAGAAGGACTTAACACAAAAGCGTTAAGTCAAGCGACCGAGTTCAGGATAAGCAAAGAGGACAGTCACGGCTGCCGTTCAGTCAATGCAGATACCATCACCATCGGCATCAGCGAGCCGTTGTCAGGTGGAACCATCGTACTGACAGATGACAAATTTGCAAACAGAGAGATAATATGGCTGTGTAGCGGAGATAAAGCAGGTCAAGTAGAGAGCGAGTATGCAGCGACAGGAACGGACTTAACCTATAGCTGGATGTATAGCAAGGGCGAGACCTACACGCAAGGAGGCCAGACATTTGACAGTTTTTATGAGCTGTACGGAGCAAGCAACAAGAAAGTGACGACACCAAGTGTCAATCTTGACACCTGCATAATCGGATTCACATCAGAGAAAGGCTCTGCAATCAAGTACAAGCTGTACCGAGTAACGGAGAGTGGAGGAATAGACGTAAGCAGTGACACCATCACGATAACGGTAGCTCCGACGCTGGCCAGCGTACAGAAATATCTGCTATCAGGCATAGCAGGAACACTGACCTCCGACAAGACAATTTATTGTGTAGGAGAAGAAAGTCAGCCAATCAAGCTGACAGTGGGCAGCGAAGAATTAGAAAGTTGGTATAAACAAAGTTTCGGAGCATTGCCATACGGCAACGATTTGATAACCTACTGGGAAATAAGGAACAACAAAGAGAGCAAGTTCCATAAGAGAGAAGAATACGATTATACCAATTTGATTCAATATTTAAGTCAGTATACGATAAGCAAAGACGGAGTAAACAAAATAGACTCAACGTACATAGTACGGTTCACCCTGTCAGACGGATGCAGTCAAGTTTCAACCAGTCCACTGACAATGGCGGTACGAGGAGTAAGCAACCTGACGGTAGATGACTTCCGCATCATGAACAGTCAATTACAGACAGCAAAGGGGATAGAGATAGGCGACGCCATTTCAGTAAGAAACGTGACACAAACCGCAGGTACCTATTATGGAGACGCATATCTGAAAGATTCACTGACAAGTGCATCTTATTATTTGATAGACAGCGTTACCAGCGGAACATCCGTCTATTTCCGACCGTTTGACGGCAACTGTTACAGTCCAGTAGTGGAGATACCGATAGAGGTATATCCAAAGAGTGATGCAGGCGTAATACTGCGGAGTCAGATAGTATGCAACGGAGACAGTTACAACGGACTGACGAGCGGAAAAGAAGCGACAGGCAGCACAGGCACATTCAGTTACCAGTGGCAGTATTCGAGCAACCTTGCGAGTGCCAGTTCCTGGAAGAACATAGAAGGAGCGACGTCATCGGAATTAAGCGAGGACGCATTGAACGGAGCACTCATCAACGGGATGCAGAAGTATTATGCCCGTCGGTCAGCGACCAACGCTTTTGGTCGGACAGTGTATTCAGACACCATCACGCTGAGCCATTATGATGAAATAAAGGGAGGAGAGTTAAGCTGGGCGGACGGTTCACAAGTGTACGCCTTCTGTCAGGATGCGACCCTTCCGAGCATCACCACGACCGCACCGACAGGCGGAGCGAGCGGCTATTACGGATTGCCATACCAGTATGGATGGGCAATCTCGACAGACGACACCGCCTATACGGCAGTGGGCGACATCTCCACATCGACCAGCAGCACGGTCAATCCAATTTTTGCGCTAAGCATGTTGAAGTACGACAAGAGCGTGAACAACACCTTCTATGTCAGAGCGATATACAAGGACAATTATTGTGGAATGGCATACAGCAAGCCGTTGAAGTTCATCATCTACCGCACCGCAGAAGCCCCAAGCATCTATCAGGAGAAAGACAGTTGCAACGCACGGAGTGTGACAGTGACAGTAGAGGACAAGACCAACTACACCTACGAATGGAGAGTGTATAATGACAATGACAGCATAGTCTGGACGGATCCGAACACAAGGGGAGTGACGAGCAAGTCACTTGACCGAGTGACCGAATACGGAGCAAAGAGCTACGGCATCGTAGCTTACGCCAACCCAGCCAACGGCGGATGTATCTCGTCAGAGACAAGGTTCACGTTAGACAGTCTGCCAGTCCTGTCGCAAGACAGTGTAAAGAGCATCAGCAAGCAGTGTTACGGAGCGGATTTCACCATCAGCCAAAGCGAGGCCAAGGGCGGAAGCGGCAGCAAGCACTACCAGTGGCAGTATTCCTATGACGGGAAGCGTTACAGCGACCAGAACGGAGCCACCGCAGCCAGCCTGACCTACAAGGGCATCAAGACCGGCACCTATTTCAGACGAGTAGTGACCGATATGTGTCAGAGTGACACGAGCAACGGCATCAGAGTAGAAGTGTATGATTCCGTGCCATTGGTAGGAGTCACCTTTGCAGACAAGCGATGTCCAGGTCAGCGGTTCAACGCAGGCATCAGCACCGTCCTGTTGTCAACGGACAGTACAGTCCTCGGATATGAGACCGTACTGTATGACGGAGCGACCTACAAGGGCACAGGGAGCACAGTGATAGCCCAAACCAAGCTCGACAAAGCCAGCAATATTGTGACGATGGACGGATTTGACACCCAAAGCAAGGATTATATCGAGGCAACGAGAGTCAAGCTGTCAAGCGGAGCGGTATGTTACAGTCGGACAGCTACCATCACAGCGCACAACGTGTCAGCGATAGACCAGACCAGGAACATCATCACCACCAGCCAGCGCACTCCATGCAACGGCGATGCGGTGACCATCACAGGTCAGAGCGGAATCGGCGAAGGAGCCGACAGCAGCAACATAAGTTACAGTTGGTATACGAGCAAGGACAACAAGAAATGGAGTCAGGCCCTGTTGTCAGAAGGAGCCAGCGCAATCATGACCATCAGCGACACGATGTATGTCAAGCGAGGAATCAGCAACGGATGTGGAGACACAACGTATTACAGCAACACCATCAGTTTCATCGGCCGTCCACTGGAGAAGCTCGATTATCCAGTGGAGATGGATTTGCTGGTAGTGACGCAGGAGACAGCCGACAGCAGCAGTGTCAACCTGCAGGCACGCACACTTGATTACCTGTATTACGACCTGACAGGTGACGGGACAGTAAACAAGCTGAAATACGGAAGCAATATCCTGCCATACAGTGCGGAGACGTACAAAGACAGCATCCTGAACATACGAAAGAATGTAGGATGTGTGGAAGCGTACAGAGTGACCCCGATAAGCGGAGGACGCATCAGTCTGGACGGGAGTGGCGAAGTCTGCGAGGGAGCGAGTCTGCCGAGCATCATGTCGACGAATGTGAGTGGAGGCAAGGACAGCACCTACAGCTACCAGTGGCAGTATAAGAACGAGCATGTAAGCAGTTATGTGGATATAGAAGGAGCGACGGGCAAGAATTACAGTCCATCAGCAGTAGACGTCAAGACCAGTTATCGCAGGGTGACGACATCCGACCGTTACATATCATATTCCAACGAAGTGAGTGTAGAGATAGAGAAAGCGCCGAAGCTAAGCAGAATAGTACCGGACAAAGACAGCGTATTCTTTGCGAAGTACGGATTAAGCAGCAGCATCAGCAGTCTGCAAAAGACAGTCAACCTAAGTATCACATTAAGCGACACCATCAAAGGGAAAGCGAGCTACGCATATTATGAAGAAGCGGAGCAGGGGAAGTGGAAGCGAATCAGCGACCGCATCAAGTGCGGCGACAGCATCACCGTTATCCAGTTAGCCTTGACCGACAGCATCAAGGACGGCAGAATAAGAGTAAAAGCCGAATATGCGTGTGGCAGCGACAGTAGCGAGGAATATACTGTAAGCACATTGAATGTGGTTCCGATTTATGACAGTGAGATGTCAGTAGTATCAGCGAGCTGTTACGGAGATACCACAAAGATAACCCTGTATGATAACAGTGCCCATGCCGTTACAGGCAAGTACGATTACAGCATGAATCTAAGTAACGGAAAGAGTTACACCTTCGGAGCTGGTCAGACACAGCGAATAGTAATGACGGAGAGTATGAGTGCGACCATCACACGAAGTGTGAAGTACACAGGAGGAACCGATACCGTATCTGTCAGTTCGAGTCGAGTGATAGTCCTGACCATAGACACGCTCAAAGCATCGTTCACCTATACCCTGGCGGACGGCAGCGAGCATAAGACAAGCGAGACCGATGTAATCATCGGTCAAGGAGAGCGGATTCAGTTCAACAACACGTCGGTAGGAGCAACCAGTTACTACTGGCAGTTATTGAAGCCATTAAATCTGACTCTAACGAACATGAGTTTGAGTGAGACCGATGGCGGAAAAGGTCTTGTTTCGAGGTTGGAGAATCCAGTATGTTACTTCTACAATGCCGACAACTACATAGTGACCCTGAAGGTAACCAATGCGAAAGGATGCAGTTCAACGGCCAGCAATGTAGCCTTCATCCTACCAAGCAGTGCGGTAAAGAGCTACAACACTCAGTCTGACGCTCGGTTTGTAGCCGAAGGAGCCGACGAGAAAGAGTATGAGTATGCCGACATTGATGTTTACCCAGGCAAGTTCAGCGATGAGCTTAGCATCAGAGGGGAAGGTATCAGTTACGAATACACAATGTATGATGCAACAGGCAGGAAAGTGGCAGTCGGCAACGGCAGTGGAATCACCACGATAGCGACCAGCAACATAGAGCCAGGAGTCTATGGAGTTTTAGTAAACGGAGAATTATTCAAAGTAATAAAGACAAAATAGAGACAGCATTATAATTTCAAAGAGTCTCTCTAACTCCCGTTAGAGACGAGAATGGCATCCATTGTGAAGTGGGTGCCATTTTTGTGTTTTTATAGTCGCACGAACAAACGAAGTTTATAGTCGAACCGACTTTTCTCCTTTTTTTGTATATTTGTAAGGAGCATTACTAAGCGCAACAAATAGCAGGCTTGTGAAAGTCATAAATCTTAGTAAGGTATGATTAAGACATAAAGAATTATATTTAATTTAATTGTCGCCTGTGAAGGTATAAGGGACTTGTGAAAGTCCAGCAAGTAATTGATTTTAATTTTAATCAAGTGTGGCCAACAGGTCACACTTTTTGTTTTAATTCTTATCTTTGTGTTTGAAATAAGGTGTAAAAGCCGTAATTTCTATAATAAGAAAAACTGTCTGTGAAGATAGTTCCTTGTTATTTGACTGGTGCGGCCAATAGGTCGCACTTTTTTTAGGTCATCGGTAGGGTGGCAAAGACTCATGACAAAGCCCGTAGCGCAGAGGAGGGCTTCAAAAACGCATTTCAACGCAGTAAAGGTATAAATGTAGGTATGAATAATAAAAAGTCCATGCTGGAAGCGTAAAAGGGCAAAATCAAGTATTTAAATTTATAACGGCGTTGAAAGCAACCGTAATCCGTGAAAAGGATGCAACCGAACTTCGTGATGGAAGAACGAAAGTAAGGTCAATCCTTTTCGCGCTAAGGAAGTCAGAAAAGAGAATAGGGAAATCGGAAAAGAGAATGAAAATCCCCAATGGGACAGCAAAGACTCTCGATAGTTTCTGTTCCAAGCGGAGCGAAGGAACAGAAAAGGTCTTGTAGGTGCGTGATAAAGTCAGAATAAGAGAAAGTGGAAGTTCGTCTTTCAGAGGAGAAGAAGAAGAAGAAAGAAAGCAGAAAAGGATTAGGCAGTCAGAAAGTGAGTGAGAGGAAAGAGTGGTAATGAAAGACGAACAGGAACTTTCTCATTTTGTCACAGGGAAGAAATCAGGTAAGGATAGATATTAGGAGAGTAGTGTATATCGCCCAGGAGAGGAAAAAGGGGGAAAATGGGAGAGAAAAAACAGTAAACAGCGATCTATGTGGTTCGACATAGGAAAGGGGGAGTCAGAAGAAGAAACGAAAAAACAAGGTGTTGAAAATAAATGGAAGCGAGTAGTAGTTCGTTGTCGAACCACGGATCGCAGAAAAGGGGAAGAACCAGAAGAAAAAATCAGTGGTATTGACCGAGCCTGGAAGCGATATTGAAATAAATGGAATACGGTCTACTGAACGAGTGAGCGAGAGAAGCAGACGGTA
>CALMUD010000062.1 GCA_937872735.1 uncultured Bacteroidales bacterium | reverse complement strand
GTACACTCTTTCCCTACACGACGCTCTTCCGATCTTTTTTTGCATCATGACAGCCCTTATCAGAGGCCCTCGGTAGCTGCTTCCAAGCCGATGATGGAAGAGCAGGTAAAAAAGGCCGTCATCGATACACCCAGCACCCCATGGAGATTCAGGTTCTGACCTGTGAGATACAGATTGTCGATGGGCGTTTTGGGTGTCAGAAAAGAAAGCATCACATTGCCGCAATCCTTGCGCAGACCATAAGCTGAGCCTTCAGGGGTGGACGTATAGTCGAGATACGACAGCGGGGTACTGGTATATAGATGGTCCACCGCACTGCGCAGACCCGGCAACCTCCGCTCTGCCAACGCAATACACTGTTCGGCCTTTTGCTTTTTCAGTTTTTCATAGTCGGCACCCCGATGCCCCACTCTGGTACCTTGCCATTGAGCCACTTCGGAAAATGACATGGGGGTGAGCAAATCGACGGTATGAGCATAAGGGCTACCTGCAGGTGGACACGCATAGCTAACCATCACTGCATCCACGTGACCCGATTTGTTGACGTGCCACATATCATCACTGGCATACACGAATAGATTGCGGTTGAGATAGGGCAATACACCCGGCTTCAGCGCCAGATTGACGGTAAACATTCCACGGGTATTTTCCATACTACAGATGCGGTTGCGATACACCTTGCGCAGGTTCATTTTCTCATCTATCAGTTGCAGGGTGACAGCAGGATGCACATCCGATATAAACTGCCGCCCCTCATAGGCACGTCCATCTGCCGTCAATGCAGCTGAAATGACTCTATTTGTTGCCGCCAGCTTAACCACAGGCGCATCTGTAACCAGGGTCACTCCCATTGAGCGCAATTCGTTGCACAGACTGTCCACCAGCATTTGTCCGCCCCCATGCAGACGCGCTGCCCCCTCCACAAACGAGTTGTTGATTTGGGCATAGACATAAAACGGAAGCTGTTTGGAATCCAGTTCCAGTTTAAGAGAGGTACCAGCCAGCACGCTGCGCAAGGTGGCATCGGTGACCGTGTTTTGAAGAAAGGTATAGGCTGGGCGGCTAAATGCCGTATCGTTATAGAAGTCGGAGGCTGAACGGGGATGCAATGAATCGAACAGATGCTGCCCCACCCCACGCAAAGCTGCATCATACTGTTTCAGATTGTCGTGCTGTGACGGAAATTTTTCCGATAGGGTTTCCACAAAAGCCTCATGGCCAGTAGCAAACGGATAGGAGACACCCTTCAGGCATACCTCGTCAAAGCTGGCGGCATCCAACGGTTGCCATGGCAAATCCATCAGTCCAAAATAAGAGAGCAGGCGGCGCAACGGACCATTTTCAGACAATCCGCCCACATAGTGGAAGCCGGTATCGAAAGTGACACCTCTGCGCATGAATGACTGCAAACAGCCACCCATCTGGGCATTTTGCTCCAGCACACACACATCCAGCCCATGCTTGGCCAAAATGTAGGCACACTGCAAGCCACCCAGACCCGAACCGATTATCACCACGTCATGTTTCATCGACCGCTGTTTTTCATCCTGCTATTTTTCATTACATCAACCGCTGGAACCATTGCAAGCCTATCACATAGTAACAGACGAAGCCCACCAAGCCCGACAGCAATATCAACAATATGGGATTTTTCTTGTAAAAATAGATGGAGACGAAGGTGGCAGCACAGATAATGACACTCAGCACGTGTCCCACCATTTCGGTGCCAAAGTTCTCGGTTTTCCAGGCCAGTACCAACTGGCTGGCGGCGCCCGTCACATAACGGTGCAGCTGGTCACAATCGACCATCATGAGCATACCCGCCGAGAAGATGAGCCCCACCACCGCAGGCCTAAGACCCGAGAACACATACTGCACATAGCGATTCTGCTCGTTGCGAAAGAGGAAGCGGATAACCGCCCACATCATCAGCACCGACGGCAGGCACAAGGCAATGGTGGCCACCACCGAACCCGCGATGGCAAACGCATGGCCATAGGGCAGCAACACAGTATAGCCCACATAGGTGGCCGTGTTGATGGAGATGGGGCCCGGAGTCATCTGCGACAAGGCCAGCAGATTGGCAAATTCGCTGGTATTCATCCACCCGAACTGATTGACCACCTCGAACTGAATGAGAGAAATCATGGCATAACCGCCGCCAAAACCGAACAGACCGATGTAGAAGAATACCCAGCAAAGCTGTGCATAAAGGGTCAGCATGGCTCACCTCCTTTCTGAATGAAATGATAGGACACCATACCCCAGAAAAGTCCACCGAATCCAGCCAGCAGAATGACGTAAACGGGCGACACATAGAAGATGCAGACCGCCACCACTGCCGCTACAGGTATCCATGCAGCTTTCAGCTTCAGCCCCACCGACTTCACCATCTTGACCGATGGCGCCAGTATCAGGGCCACCACACAGGGACGTATACCCAAAAAGATGGCTTCCACTATCGGATTTTTCCACATCTGAGAGAAGAACATCGCTACCACGATGATGATGACAAGCGACGGTAACACTGCACCCAGCATAGCGGCAAATGCGCCACGGGCTCCCTTGATGCGGTAGCCCACATACAATGCCGTGTTGACGGCAAACACACCGGGCAAGGTCTGCACCAAGGTTATCATGTTCCAGAAATCTTTTTCCTCTATCCACTTGCGGCTGTCAACCACCGCTTTCTCCACCAAGGCCAGCATGGCATAGCCTCCGCCCAGCGTGAAAGCCCCTATCTTGAGAAAGGTAAGGAATAAATCGAAATAAATGGAATTCTGCTTCATTGAGTCTCTCTTTGCGGCAAAGTTACTCATATTTGGGCACGTGTGCAAACCACAGTTGATTGGCTTGACAATGCAACTTCTAGAATTTTTTTATTGTTTGTGATGATATTTCACCTAAATGTCTTATTTTTTATCAAAATAAAAAGACATGAATAAAAAAGAGCGACAAATACCGCAGAGGGATATCAACGAAATCATCACAGAAAGCATTCATCAGCAACTGCTACTGATTGAGATGGCAAAATGTGGCGAAATAGAGGCACGGCACACCGTTTATCAATTGGCTATTTGGGGAGACCCTGCCTACGACAGAGACATTCCTCACCTGCACATCTATAAAGCTGAGGACAACAAGAACGGATATAAGAACTTCAATCTGGAGCTTTCGCTGGCCGACCTACTGACCGAGGACAAATGGGTACTGCTACGGAAGCTGGACCGCGAACGACATATTGACGAGGTGGGCCGTACGGAAGACTGGACGCCCTACACCGCTCTGCTTGACGTGCTGAAATCGGAGTTGTTCCAAGGGCCTCTCGTCATTGGTCACAACACCTATATCGACCGACTGGAACTCATCATCAGCTACTGGAACTATGGCCGCGACCAGATGCTGACCGAGCAGGGTGGCAATCCGCTGAGAAACTGGATGGACAAGCACCACCTGACCCCACTGCCCAAGTTTGAAAAATACTTTTAAGAAACGAAAGCAAAGAATATTCTTTCTTTTATTCTATAGGTTGCCACTCAAAGA
>CALMUD010000061.1 GCA_937872735.1 uncultured Bacteroidales bacterium | reverse complement strand
TACACGACGCTCTTCCGATCTGTGTGGGAAGACAGGCGGAGTGTTCCGTCTGCCACAGGAAAAGGGCGGTCTCATGCGGGGCCGCCCTTGGTGCAGTTATACTGCTTCTATTTAGATTTGTTGATTTGGTTAATTTCTTCTAGAACAATTACCTGTTTTTCTTCACCTTCCTTTTTTTTCAATTCCATAAATGCGGGTTCTCCCAATATGAATATGGAGCTTTTGATGGTCTCTCCTTGTCGCAGTTTTGAATTTACAGTCTCTGTTATTTCAAATAAGTCCTTGCCCTTGTATTTCAAAGAACACTGGCTGTTTTTATTCCATTTTAAATTCACGACATCATTTATTTTCAGTTCGCTGGTGCATATCGTTTTTTCTGATGCAATTCTGTAGTCATTGCCTTTTGATTTCTTCAGATCTTTTACAAATGCGTTCCATCCGTTATGACCAATCAGTCTGGACAATACATCCAGCGTGTGCCGTCTTACTATTTTGTATCCCGAATTGTATCCCCAAATCCTTTTCAGAGTGGATTCGCTGATGCTTTCATTTATCTGCTCAAATAGATAGTCGGCAAGAAAAATGAAATCTTTCGGAGTCATCATCTCCCTGTTTACAGACATTTCCACCCTTCTTTTAAGCTCTTTTATTTCTGCTGTGTTTATGTCTATATTGTTGTCAGGTGACATTTTTTCTTTTTTTGTGTAAAATAATGGGATAAATGAGTTATGTAAAAGTTCTTTTTTATTCTTATTGTTTTATCTTCTTCCGATTTCCCTTTTTCTTGTTTTGAACTATTATCTTTGCTGTATGAATGAAGAAGATGATATATCCAAGTCGGAAATGTTGGGCGCGGTGCCTGATTTTTCCAATAGCCGAATAGATGAGTATGAGTTGTTGCCATCTTCTGGCTTCAATCTTGTATATAAGGTGAAGCGTCGTGGCCGTTGGTTCGTATTGAAAGGTCTTAAAAGATACTATAGGGACCAACTCCTTTACTGTGAATTGCTTAAAAAGGAATATGAGATGTCGTCCCAGTTGGACCATCCCAATATAGTCAAGATTCTTGATTATTTTGAATCTGACCCGCAGCTGGGCCCTTGCGTTCTGATGGAATATGTTGATGGTACCTCCTTATCCGAGTTCTTATCCACCAAACCTTCATTCAGTGTGCGGCGTCACGTTCTGTTTCAGTTGTTTGATGCTCTCAGTTATTGTCATTCCAAGCAAATTGTCCATCGAGACTTGAAGCCGAGCAATATTCTGGTTACCCATAATGGTAATAATGTCCGTATTATTGATTTCGGGTTGTCTGATTCTGATAACTATGCGGTATTTAAGCAGCCGGCTGGGTCGGTGAGGTATGCGGCTCCTGAACAGATGCAGCCAGGTGGCAAAGTGGATTGCAGGTCTGACATTTATGCCTTGGGCAAACTGATAAGTCTGATATTTCCAAATTCTTACAAAGGAATAGCCAGCAAATGTTCCAGATTGGAACCGTCGAAACGTTATTCCTCAGTAGAGGAGGTAATGTCTGCTATCAAGCATCGGGACCATCTCCTTCCTGTTGTATCGTCAGTCTTTGGCGGAGCTCTTTTGTTGGGCGGCATTTTCTATTTGTTGATTTTTCACCCGTTTTTGTCACAGCCATTGTCCAAAATTCTGGTTAAGCATGATACCGTGAGCAAGATGAACAGGGATACGGTAAACAATGTGATGATGGATACAGTGAACAATGTGAAAATAGATACTGTGCATGAGAACCCCGGACCTGGGCCTGTGACAGTGGTGAAAGAAAAGGCCGACACGGTATTTATAGAAACCGCGTCAGGTCATAAGACTGACACCATTGTACGTTACGACTATACAGATGAAAATAAGGCCTACTTCAGCGCTATGCGCAATTATATAAAAAACACATTTGAATCGTTTGACCGTAAACTGGCGGCTCATGGTTTTTCTTGTCAAGAAGTTGCAATCTCAGAATATTATAGCCTATGTAAACAAGTGAGACGGGAAATCAAAAAGAAAGATATGAAATTTGACCCTGCGTCGGCCGAGTCGGACATGTTCATATCCATGTCAAACACTTATTTGTCAGATCTCAGCCTCAATTCTTGGTCTTATTTAACTAAATATGAAGGTCATGCTTCTACATTGCTGAAAGAGGGGAAAATGACACAAAAAGAGTATGATGAACTTATGAAAGAATTGGGTGGCAAATAGACCAATAAAGTCGGCAATACACCATTTACAAAGATAAAAACTAAAACGATACGGCCTTTTTCTTTCATTCTAAATTTTCTTTGCCCTCTTTTTAGTAATTTTGCAGGATAATATTGAAGAGACTGTGGCAAAGAAAGTTGAAAATTCTGATAATTCGGCGATAGAGACCGAGCAAATCCAGATATGGGGGGCTCGTGTCCATAATTTGAAGAATGTGGATGTTACCATTCCGCGTAACAAACTGACTGTTATTACCGGTCTGAGTGGCAGCGGAAAATCCTCATTGGCTTTTGACACTATTTTTGCCGAAGGCCAGCGTCGCTATATTGAGACCTTCTCTGCCTATGCCCGCAATTTTCTGGGCAATATGGAACGCCCAGATGTGGACAAGATAACAGGACTTAGTCCGGTTATCTCGATTGAGCAGAAGACAACTAACAAGAATCCCCGCTCTACCGTGGGTACCACTACCGAGATTTATGACTATCTGCGTCTTCTTTTTGCCAGGGCTGGAGAGGCCTACTCGTATGTTACGGGTGAAAAAATGGTGAAATATACTGAAGATCAGATACTGGAACTTATACACAAGGATTATCAGAACCAGCCCGTATTTATATTAGCGCCACTCATCAAGTCAAGAAAAGGCCACTATAAGGAACTGTTTGAACAGATTCGCAAAAAAGGATATCTGAATGTGCGTGTGGATGGCGTGATGAAGGAGATAATGCACGGCATGAAGCTGGACCGCTACAAGAATCATGACATAGAAGTGGTGATTGACAAACTTGTGATAGACGATAGCGATCCCCAGCGTCTGAAGGATTCGGTTCATGTGGCTTTGCATCAGGGTGAGGGCTCCCTCATCGTGATGAAAAAGGATGACGATAATCTTCGATATTTCAGCCGTTTGCTTATGTGCCCTACTTCGGGTATATCGTATAGTGACCCGGCACCTCACAATTTCTCGTTTAATTCTCCCAAGGGAGCTTGTCCCAAGTGCAAAGGTCTTGGTCTGGTTACCGAAATAGACCGTGAGAAAATAATGCCCGACATGGACCTGAGCATTGCCGAGGGCGGAATTGTGCCACTGGGCAAGGCCAAAAAGACCCTTTTCTTTTTTCAACTGGCTGCTTTAGGCGAGAAGTATGACTTTACGCTAAAAACCCCGCTGAAAGAAATTTCGGACGAAGCAATGGATGTCATTCTGAATGGTACTGATGAACGCATCAATGTGAAGAATGAGTCCCTTGGTACTTCCAATTATTATCTGTCGTTTGAGGGCGTTATCCATTATATGGAGATGCAGCAGGATGATGACGCATCGGCTACTGCACAGAAATGGGTGAGCCAGTTCAGCAAGACCTGCGTGTGTCCCGACTGTCATGGACAAAGACTAAACAAGGAGGCGCTCCATTTCTTGATTGATGGAAAAAATATTGCCGACCTTGGCAATATGGATATAGTGGAGCTGCAGGAATGGCTCAATGGTTTGGAAAAAAGAATATCGGCCAAGCAGGCAAAAATTGCAGCCGACATTCTGAAAGAAATACGCTCGCGTCTGCAGTTCCTTGTAGATGTGGGTTTGGATTATCTCTCGCTCAACCGTGCGTCGGTGACGCTGTCGGGTGGTGAGAGCCAGCGCATCCGTCTGGCTACTCAGATAGGCTCACAACTGGTGAATGTGCTCTACATACTCGACGAGCCCAGCATCGGATTGCACCAGCGTGACAATATGCGCCTAATACATTCACTCAAGAGTCTGCGTGACCTGGGAAACTCGGTGATAGTGGTGGAGCACGACCGCGACATGATGTTGCAATCAGACTATGTGGTGGATATGGGGCCAAGAGCAGGGCGCCATGGCGGTGAAGTGGTGTTTGAGGGTACTCCTAAGGAGATGCTGAAGAAGGACACCCTTACTTCCCGATATCTGAGAGACGAACTGCAAATAGAGGTACCAAGGGTGAAACGCCCTGGCAATGGACTCTACCTTACACTGAATGGCGCCCGTGGCAACAATCTGAAAGGAGTTACGGTCACCTTCCCGCTGGGTAAGTTTATTTGTGTGTCGGGCGTGTCGGGGTCGGGCAAATCCACCCTCGTTAATGATACGCTGCAACCTATTCTCAGTCAGAAATTTTACCACTCACTGCAGGACCCCTTGTCCTATGAAAGTCTGGACGGCATTGAAAATATCGACAAGGTGATAAATGTGGACCAGTCGCCTATCGGGCGCACCCCCCGTTCCAATCCTGCCACCTATACGGGTCTGTTTGGTGATATCCGCAACCTGTTTGTAGCATTGCCCGAGGCTAAAATGCGGGGTTACAAGGCCGGTCGGTTCTCGTTCAACATAAAGGGCGGACGCTGTGAGGCCTGTGGTGGAAGCGGGTACAAAACCGTGGAAATGAACTTCCTGCCAGACGTGTATGTGCCTTGTGAGGCTTGCCACGGCAAGCGATATAACCGCGAGACGCTGGAGGTGCGTTACAAGGGCAAGAGCATTGCCGACGTGCTGGACCTGACCATTAATCAGGCAGTGGAGTTTTTTGAGAATATACCCACTATCTATGCCAAGGTGAAAACCTTGCAAAGTATCGGTTTGGGCTATATCAAGCTGGGACAGCCTTCCACTACGCTGTCGGGTGGCGAGAGCCAGCGTGTGAAGTTAGCTACCGAACTGACCAAGAAGGATACGGGACGCACCCTCTACATACTCGACGAGCCTACCACGGGTCTGCACTTCGAGGACATACGCATTCTGCTGGAGGTGCTCAACAAATTGGTAGACAAAGGCAATACTGTCATTGTGATTGAACATAATATGGACGTAATCAAGTCCGCCGATTATGTGATTGACATGGGTCCGGACGGTGGCCGTGGCGGTGGTTATGTGATGGGAACTGGCACGCCAGAGGAGATAGCAGACATGAAGGATAGCCCTACCGGCGTTTTTCTGAAGGATGAACTGAAGAGAACCCGATATTTTGACCGAGAGGCGGCTTCAATTGACGTGATGGACGAGGCCCCGATGTTCTTCAGAAAAAAGAAAGGAAAGAAATAAGTTATCCGGTATAGCTTCGTTCTTGTTATAACAAAAAGAATAAAAAATCATACAGAATAAATATGGCTAAGGTTTCTATCATAATTCCCGTTTACAATGTGGAAAAATTCATAGGAAAGTGTACACAGTCGTTGTTGGCGCAGACCCTCGATGATATGGAAGTGTTCTTTGTGGACGACCATTGTCCCGACAATAGTATGGAAGTGGCTCGCCAGTGTGTGGCCGACTCGCCACGCAAGGACCAGTTCCACTTTATTCAGACTCCGCACAACATGGGTGCCGGCATGGCCCGCAACTATGCCCTTCCTCAGACCACTGGCGAGTATATAGCCTTTGTGGACAGTGACGATTGGGTGGAGCCTACCATGTTCGAGGAATTGTATGAACGAGCCCGAAAAAATGATTCAGATCTCTGTTATTGCCAGGCAATCAAGGATTTTGACGATGGCAAATCCAGTGAGATACTGAAAAACCCGGATATGGCCGAAGGCGAGATAACTCACGACAAGAGGGCTTTCTTCCTTACCCATTATGTTTCTCTCTTCTGGACTTTCATATATAAGCGTTCTTTGATTATGGACAATGACATCCGCTATCCAGAGGAACGTTGTGCCGATGACAGCTTCTTTGTTTCCTGTTGTCTTTTTACGGCCCAAAGTTCGGCCCATGTCGACAAGCCTTTTTATCATTATCTGATACGCGCCAACTCCATAGTCACGACCAAGAATCCTACAAAATACAAGAAACGCATCACTGTGTTCAACAAGCTGATGGATTTTGCCAAAAACAAGGGGGTGTATGAGGAGTTCAAGCCAGAGATAGATTTCTTGTATATCAAAAAAGGTTATCTGGTGTCGGCTTTCAACTACGTGATGAATGTGGACAAGCCGTGCAAGGAGGAATTGAAACGCATACAGCAGGAGGTGGAACAACTTATACCTGGCTATCGGCAGAACTGCTATTTCTGTCAAAACAAGGCAGCTCGATTCTCCGATTTTATGGTCGGCACCATGCCGTCGTTGGCTTTGCTGCTGGTACCTGTTTATGTGAAGCATACGGGTGCGCTGGTCTGATGTGTATCGCCTCATTTTTCTTATCCGCAATCCAAAAGGGACTCTTTAGTACGGATTTTTTTTGAAATAGTGGAAAAATAATTCAAATTGTTACAAAAAAACGTATTTTTGTGAACGGAAAGTAAAAAAGAGAACAATGGGACATCATCAATTAGACAAGTTAGACGAGAAAATATTGAAACTGATTTCGGCCAATGCCCGAATCCCTTTTCTTGAGGTGGCACGTATGTGCAATGTGTCGGGTGCGGCCATCCATCAGCGGATACAGAAATTGCAGAATATAGGGGTCATCAAAGGCTCTGAATTTATAGTGGATGCCAACAAGATTGGCTACAACACGTGTGCCTTTATGGGCATATTTCTCAAGGATGCCAACCTTTTTCAGTCGGTGGTTGATGGATTGTACAAGATACCGGAAGTGGTGGAGTGCCACTATACCACGGGCAAGTATGCCATGTTTATCAAGGTATATGCCAAAAACAATCAGGATTTCCTCCGCATCATACACGATGAGTTGCAGCCCATAGAGGGCATATCGAGTACCGAAACCATCGTTTCGCTCAGCGATGCCTTTCAGCGTCAGGCCCCTATTGACGGCATTGACGTGGCAGATGATGATGCAGATGATGACACCGACGACGATGACACGCCTGCCGACCCTTCATTTCTGAGCGATAATCTTTAAAAAGATTCGCGCTTGGTCTTCATTGACCATTTGTTGTGCCTTGCAATCAGGTTCAGACAAATGTTTTTTTTACTTTTGCCATGTCCAAATTTTTTTTGCTGATTTATAATTTTTTTGCCAGACATAAGGTCTCCTTATATGTCTCGATGGTCTGTCTGTTTGCCCTGTTTTTCTTCTTTTCGGTCAAAGTGCATTACGAGGAAGATGTGATGCGTTTCATACCCAGTACCGCCAACACTAAAAATATCACCGCTGTATTTCAGAATCTGAAAGTAAAGGATAAGGTGATTGTCATATTTTCGGGCAAGGGAGGCAATGAGGATTCACTTGCAACCGCGGCCGATGCCTTTGCCCAAAAACTGAAAAAAACCGATGCTGGCAGCTACATAGCGCGGATACGCAGCAAAGTGGGCAGCGACGAAGCCTCCTCCTTTTCTGATTTTGTCTATTCCCATTTGCCTATCTATCTTGATAGTGCCGATTATCGCCGGTTGGACACCATGCTAAGCGAAAAAGGTATGCAGGCCCGCATGGAGCAGGACTATCAGTCGATGATGATGCCGTCGAGCCTCTTTACCAAAGACTTCATAATGCAGGACCCGCTGGGTATGGCCAATGCCCAGTTGGGCCGGTTGCAGCAGTTGCGCATGGCAGGAAATTATGCCGTGTATAACGACCATCTGTTTACCTCTGACCATCGTCTGCTGCTCTTCATTGATCCCCGTTATCCTGCCAGCAACACGGCAGCTAACGGCGCACTGGTAGATGAAGTGGAACGGCAAATATCAGAGGAACAACTTCACGACAAAACCCTTCAGGTGGATTATTATGGAGGTCCCGTCATTGCGGTGTATAATGCCCGCCAGATAAAGCAGGATATGACATTGACGCTAGGTGTGGCGCTGCTGGTGGTTACTATTGTCATCTTCTTGTCGTTTCGCAACAAATTTTCTTTGTTATACATTTTGCTGCCCGTTGTGTTTGGTGTGCTGTTCTCTCTGTCATTCATCTATTTTCTCAAAGGCAGCATTTCCATTATAGCAGTGGGGGCGGGGTCGGCCATACTGGGTGTGGTGCTTAGCTATTCCATCCATGTGGTGGCCCATAGAGAGCATACCCCCGATATGCGGCAGCTTATCAGCGAAATGGCGCAGCCCCTCACCATAGGCAGTTTCACCACCATAGGTGCTTTTTTCAGTCTGGTGTTTACCCGTTCGCAAGTGTTACAGGATTTTGGTTGGTTTGCCTCGCTCACTATTGTGGGTACCACTATTTTCTGTCTGGTCTATCTGCCGCATCTGTTGGCCATGGGGGGCGGACAAGCGGCAGCCAATGTGGGTGCCAGTCCTTTCCTTCGCTTCGTGGAACGAATCAACAGCTTTCATTTGGAGCGGAGCAAGGTGCTGGTGGGCTTGTTGCTCGTGGTGGCCTTGGTAGGTTTCGCATTGAGCAATAGAGTCAGCTTCGATTCTGACATGAACTCATTGAGCTATCAGCCGCCCAAGTTTGACAGAGCCGAAAAGATATTGAATTCAACCTTGCAAAAAGGGAATAAAAATATATACTTCGTAGCGGTGGGGTCTAACGAGGCCGAGGCCATCCGCAATTATAGCCAGATGAATAACCGTCTGGGGCAGCTCGCTGCGAAAGGAAAGATAAAGCAATATGCATCAGCCCAGTGCCTGTTGGTGGACGCCGCCACTCAGCGCCGCCGCATCGCCCTATGGCAATCGTATTGGACTCCACAGCGCAAGGCTGAGGTGAGACGGCTACTGTTGAAGTATGGCAGTCAGAATTTTTTTGAGCCTTCCGCATTTGATGCTTTTTTCAGTAGACTGGACACACAATATGTCCCCGTATCGTTTGCCCGCCAATCCTTGTTGACAGACTTCATGACAGAGGAACAGCACGTGGCGATGGCCATAACGCAGGTGCAGTTGCCCGACGTGCGGAAGGCCGAGGTTTATGCCCAATTCCAGAAACAGCCAGGTGTCGTCATACTCGATAAACCGCATTTCCTTTCTCATTTTGTGGAGACCATATCCAACGATTTTTATTTTGTGCTGTTTGTTTCCTCCTTCATCGTATTTATGGCACTGCTGTTGTCGTATGGTCGTCTGGAACTTGCGCTGTTGTCGTTCATGCCGATGGCATTGAGCTGGTTCATCATATTGGGAGTAATGGCCGTGTTTGGCTTGAAGTTCAATATAGTCAGCGTCATCATTTCCACCTTCATTTTTGGTACTGGCGATGATTTCAGTATATTCATTTCCGATGGGCTTCTTACTGAATATAAGAGTGGCAAGAAGATGCTGGATGCCCACAAAACGGCCATCTTCTTTTCTGCCTTCACCACCGTGGTGGGCATGGGGGCCCTCTTCTTCGCCAAGCATCCGTCGCTGTTGTCGGTAGCTCAGACCTCTCTGATAGGTATGCTGTCGGTGGTGCTGATAGCCTATACCCTGCAGCCATTCCTGTTCCGTCTGCTCATCACCCGCCGCACCGAGCAGGGCAAAGCCCCTTGGACGTTGGCACGTATCTACAATTTGGTGGTGGTGATCGGCAGTTTTGTCTATCAGTCGGTATTGCTGTTGCTATTGCTTCCCTTGTTGCTGTTGTTGCCTATAGGGCATAGGCGCAGATGTGCTTGCTTGCATCATTTGGTGTATTGGGGTAGCAGGGTCACTCTGTGGCTAAGCAGCTGGGGAGTGAAAAGTTGTGATTATGGGGCGCTGCCTTCCCGTCCGTCCATGATAATAGCCAACCATCAGTCGGTTATCGATTTGCTGCGTTTCTTTGCCTATTCGCCGTGGCTGGTGTTTCTGGTCAAGTCCAAGGTCTGGCATCATCCGTTGCTGGGTCCCATTGTACGTCAGCTAGGTTTTTACAGTGTGGAGGACGGCTTTGAATCGTCCATAGAACCATTGCGCCGTATGGTTGCCGAAGGTTATTCCATTGTGGTATTTCCCGAAGGGACCCGCTCGGAGGATTGTACCATACATCGGTTTCACGAGGGGGCATTCTTTATAGCAGAACAACTCGATTTGGACATTGTGCCAGTTATCATGACGGGTAACGGGCGGTCGCTATCAAAAGGTGACATGCTCTTTCTCTGTCCAGGACTTATCACTTTCTCTGTTTATCCTCCTATGCTCCGTACGGATGCCAGATGGGGAACCAACTATCGCGAGCGGCGACAAAAGATAAGCAAATGGTTTAAACAAGAGTTTGCTGAACTGGAGTCGGAATCCGTTACTACTGATAATCCCTATTTCACAAACTTGCTGTTCCAGAATTATATTTATAAAGGGCCAGTACTGGAGTGGTATATGCGGGTGAAAGTGCATATGGAACATTCGTACAAGGTGTTCAATGACCTGATACCCCGTGATGCCAGCATTATGGATATAGGCTGTGGCTATGGATTCCTGGACTATATGCTGATGTTCATGTCGCCCGGTCGACAGATAATCGGGGTTGACTATGACGAGGAAAAGATAACGGTGGCCCAGCATTGTTTCTCACGGAACGAGCGCATCCGCTTTGTCTGTGCCAATGCCCAGGAGCAGGAGCAACAGCAGTGCGATGTGTTTGTGATGAACGATATGCTGCATTATATGCCTTACGAGGAGCAAACGCGACTGATAGAACGCTGTATGAATAATCTGTTGCCAGGTGGCAAGATAATCATTCGTGATGGCAATAGTTCCGATACGGAGCATCATAAGGTGACGAAACTTACAGAGGTGCTTTCTACTCGGGTGTTCTGTTTCAACAAGACGGAGGGCAATCTCTATTTCACATCGTGGGAGCGTATTCAGGATATTTGTAGGCGGAATGGATTTGACGTTACTCGCCAAAACAATGATAATACCACTTCTAATGAGATATTTGTGATAGAGAGAAGTGTAAAATAATGTTTGTGAATTGATTGCTAACTAATATATTGTTTTCTGAAATTTTTACAACAAGTGAATTTATGAAAAACAAAATCATTTTATCCTCGATCTGCTTTTTCTGTTGTTGTGGGGCTTATGCCTTCGGTTATGACAGCCCGGAAATGGAAAGCGGAG
>CALMUD010000060.1 GCA_937872735.1 uncultured Bacteroidales bacterium | reverse complement strand
ATGCAAAAGTTCCGTTTAGACAAACAACAGTGGATTGTGTTGTTTATGACGGTTAGCCCCGTTTGCGCAGATAGGCGGCAAGGGAACATCCTTTCCAAAGTGCCATTCTGGCTGTGTGATAGCTTCCTATATACAAAAAGTCAGAAGAAAAATCCAATTTGAAAAGCAGGTGCTGCCAATATGGCATATTGTTAAAATTGGCTCAATTTTTGATAAATTATAATCACCAATAGGGGAATTTGCCGAAATAAGATAGGCGAACTCCAAAATTTTAGTTACTTTTGTACCTTTGAAAATGTAAAACCAGTCATGTATCGTGTCATAGCGATAGTGACCAACAAATAATTTATGGGACTTACTGATTTTTTATCGAAACTATTTGGCAATAAGGCGCAGCGTGACATGAAGTCCGTGCGTCCTTATATTGAGAAGATCCGGATGGTATATCCATCTATCCAGAGCCTGTCGGATGATGAGTTGCGACAGAAGACATTGGATATCCGTGCTGAAATTCAGCAGTATGTAGCTGAGGAGACCCAGCAGATTGCTGACCTGAAAGCCCAGATTGAGGGCCAGGAGATAGAGCAGCGCGAAAAGACTTACGCCGAGATTGACAAGCTGGAGAAAGCCAAGGTGGACAAGTTCGAGGTTATTCTCAACGAGAAGTTGCCTGAGGTGTTCTCTATAGTGAAGGAAACGGCCCGCCGTTTCTCCGAAAACGAAAGCATCGTTGTTACTGCTACCGAGCTAGACCGGAAACTGGCAACCACCCACGACTTTGTGGAGATAAATGGCGACAAGGCTGTCTATCACAACCACTGGATGGCAGGAGGTACCGAAATCACTTGGAACATGGTGCACTATGACGTGCAGCTGATTGGTGGCGTGGTACTTCATAGCGGCAAGATTGCCGAAATGGCAACGGGTGAAGGTAAGACCCTTGTGGCTACGCTCCCTGTATTCCTGAATGCCCTTACGGGTAATGGCGTACACGTCATCACCGTCAACGACTATCTGTCAAAACGTGACTCGGAGTGGATGGGACCTCTGTATATGTTCCATGGATTGACTGTCGATTGTATCGACAAGCATCAGCCTAACTCGGAGGAACGCCGCCAGGCTTACGCTGCCGACATCACCTTCGGTACCAACAATGAATTCGGTTTTGACTACCTGCGTGACAATATGGCTACCAACGTGGCCGACTTGGTGCAACGTGGTCACAACTACGCTATTGTGGATGAGGTGGACTCCGTGCTGATTGATGATGCGCGTACCCCTTTGATTATAGCAGGTCCGGTGCCTCATGGCGACGACCAGCAGTTTGAGGCACTCTGTCCGCGAGTTGAAAAACTTGTTGAGTTGCAGCGTGCAATGGCTACCAATTATCTGTCGGAGGCCAAGAAACTGATGAAGTCGGACAACAAGAAGGATCAGGAAGAAGGTGCTTTGGCCCTCTTCCGTTCTTACAAGGCGCTGCCTAAGAATACGCCACTCATCAAGTTCCTCAGTGAGGATGGAATCAAGACCATTCTGTTGAAGACCGAGGAATACTATATGCAGGATAACAACCGCAATATGCATATAGCCACCGACCCGCTCTATTTTGTTATCGACGAGAAGAACAATTCCATAGAGCTGACCGATAAAGGTATTGATGCCCTGACTGGTGTATCGGAAGATCCTAAGTTCTTCGTGATGCCGGATATCGGTTCGGAGGTCGCCTCCATTGAGCGCGAGAATCTGAGCGATGAGGAAAAGGCCTCCAAGAAGGACCAGCTGCTCCAGAACTATTCAGTGAAATCGGAGCGTGTGCACACCATCAACCAGTTGCTGAAGGCATACACCCTCTTCCAGAAGGATGACCAATACGTCATTATGGACGGCGAGGTGAAGATTGTGGATGAGCAGACGGGCCGTATCATGGAAGGCCGCCGTTATTCTGACGGTCTGCACCAGGCCATCGAGGCCAAGGAGCGTGTGCAGGTACAGGCTGCCACCCAGACTTTTGCCACCATCACCTTGCAGAACTACTTCCGTATGTACCACAAATTGGCGGGTATGACGGGTACTGCCGAGACTGAGGCTGGTGAGTTCTGGGACATCTACAAGCTGGATGTCGTGGTCATTCCTACCAATATGCCTATAGCGCGTGTGGATATGGAAGACCGTGTTTACCGTACCAAGCGTGAGAAATATAATGCCGTAATAGAGGAGATAGTTAAACTGACAGAGGCAGGCCGCCCAGTGCTGGTGGGTACCACTTCAGTGGAAATATCGGAATTGCTGAGCAAGATGCTTACCATGCGTCACATCGACCACAACGTGCTGAATGCCAAGCAGCATCAGCGTGAGGCCGAGATTGTGGCTCAGGCAGGACAGACCGGCAAGGTGACCATCGCCACCAATATGGCAGGTCGTGGTACCGATATCAAGCTGTCGGACGATGTGAAGAAGGCCGGAGGTCTGGCTATCATTGGTACCGAGCGTCACGAGTCACGACGGGTTGACCGTCAGTTGCGTGGCCGTTCTGGTCGTCAAGGTGACCCAGGATCATCTGTATTCTTTGTCTCTCTTGAGGATAAGCTGATGCGTCTGTTCGGTTCTGAAAAGATTGCAGGCGTGATGGACAAGATGGGATTCAAGGAAGGCGAAGTGATTGAGAGTTCCATGATTTCGAGAGCCATTGAGCGTGCACAGCGCAAGGTGGAGGAGAACCATTACGGCGTGCGCAAGCGTCTGTTGGAATATGACGATGTGATGAACGCCCAGCGTGATGTCATCTACAAACAGCGCCGTGAGACGCTGCATGGCGAGCGTATGGGTGTCAATATCATGAACAAGATATTTGATACAGTGGCCGGTATTGTGGAGGATAACCGCGATTCTGCCAACTATGCCCAATTCAAGGAGGATTTGCTCCGTTCTTTGTCTGTCGATACCAAGGTGGACGAGGAAACCTTCAAGGTGGAGAATGAGCAGAAACTGGCCGAGAGCGTATTTGCCGAGTCCATGGAGGCTTTTAAGCGCAAGACTGCCAAGATAGCAGAGACTGCATTCCCTGTCATCAAGAAGGTTTATGAGGAGCAGGGCGACCGCTACGAGAATGTGGCGATTCCTATCACCGACGGACAGCAGGTTTACAACATTCCTGTCAATCTGAAGGCGGCCTACGAGTCAGACGGCAAGGAAATCACGAAAGTGTTTGAGCGTGCCATTCTGCTACATACCATTGACGATTACTGGAAAGAGCATCTGCGTGAAATGGACGACTTGCGTGAGTCGGTTCAGAACGCCAGCTACGAGCAGAAAGACCCTCTGTTGGTTTACAAACTCGAGGCTTACAACATCTACAAGAAGATGATAGATGACATGAACCAGAAAGCGGTGGCCATATTGATGCGAATGCAGATATACGTGCCAGACCCACAGCAGATGCAGGAAGCAGCTCCAGAGGAGCATGAGGACCTCTCTAAATATCGTGAGAGCCGTCCTGATGAGGCCGAAGAGGTGGACCGTCCACAGCGTCAGGCCCAGCCACAAATGGCTGAGCAGGCTGAGGAACCTAAGCGTGAGCCTGTGCGTGTAGGTCCAAAGGTGGGACGCAACGACCCTTGTCCTTGCGGAAGTGGCAAGAAATATAAGAACTGCTGCGGCAGAAATCTCTGATAAACAACACCATAGAAGAGGGTCGTTGACGGACGTTGAGTCGGTCACTGGCCCTTTTCTTTTTATAATACTGATTACAATGCTATCATTCATCACCTGGACGGTCAATCCGGAGTTGCTCCACTTGGGAGTCCTTACGGTTCGTTGGTATGGCTTGATGTGGGCTCTCGGCTTTCTGATTGGTTATGCCGTGGAGGAACGCATCTACAAGCGGGAGAATATGCCCGAGGGGGCCATGGATAAGTTGTTCCTCTTTATGGTGGGCTTCACCATAGTGGGGGCGCGTGTCGGCCATTGCTTCTTTTATGAGTGGGATTACTTTTCCCATCATCTGTTTGAGGTTCTTTATATCTGGAAGGGAGGCCTCTCCAGCCATGGCGGAGCCTTTGGCATCCTGCTGGGATTGTTCATCTTTTCGCGGGTTATCAAGAAGAATTATATATGGGTGCTCGACCGGGTAGTCATAGCGGTAGCCCTTTGTGGCGCTTGCATCCGTCTGGGCAACCTGTTCAATCACGAGATTTATGGCGACCCTACCAGTATGCCATGGGCTTTCAGCTTCATGCTGCATCCCCTCTCGCCAGCCACAACGGCCTTCTCCGAGCCCAGCCATCCCACTCAGATTTATGAGGCGCTGTATTGTCTCATTACCTTTGCTGTGCTGATGTTCCTTTATTGGCGGACCAATGCCCGCAACCACAAGGGACTGATATTCGGCATCTTCCTTATCGGCGTGTTCCTCTCCCGCTATCTGCTGGAGTTTATCAAGCGTCCGCAGGAAGATTTCGAGGCAAGTATGTTGTTGAATGTGGGGCAGTTGCTTAGTCTGCCGTTTGTGCTGCTGGGTGTCTTTCTGTTGGTGAGAGTGCTGCTGCGCTGGCGTCGCCGTCAGCCAGAAGTGGCCGTCAAGGCCAATGCCATGGTGGCAGGTCTTTGTCTGTTCTTTGTGCTGGTAATGGCGGCACCGTTGCTCAGCAGGGTAGGGGCAGCGCATGCCACACCGAAAAATGCTCCCAATTTGGCAGTCAAGCCTACGATGTCTGCGTCACAGACTATGGATTATATCTCAAAGTCGCAATTTGTGTCGGATTGTGGGGTGCAGATGCACGTCAATGCCAATGGCATTTATGTGGAGAACAAGAAAGTGACCAAAGGTGTGAATGTGATTCCAAGTGTTGACAATGGGCAGTATTATCTGCTGGCGCCCGGAGTGGATGGCGGTTTTTACCATTACCTGCTGCGTACCTATCAGGGCGGGGTTTCCGTTCTGCTTAATCTGGACGACCAGCGTGGCAATTATGGTGGACGTCAGTAAACAAAGGTGCGACAGTATCAAAATTCCGAAAAAAGTAAAATCCAAAAGAAATGAAAACTTTTCCTATATGCAGTGATATCTATTATGTAGGTGTCAATGACCGTACAAAAACGCTGTTTGAGAACCAGCTGCCACTGGTTTGTGGCGTTTCGTACAATTCTTATCTCATAGTGGATGAGAAAGTGGCCCTGATTGATACCGCCGACAGTTCGTGTTTTGAGGTATATCTGAAGAAGATACGGGCAGTGCTGGGCGACCGAAAGATTGATTATCTGATAGTGAACCACATGGAGCCCGACCATTCAGGCTCCATAGCCCTTATCCGCCAGTATTATCCCGAAATTACCATTGTGGGCAATGCCAAGACATTTGGCATGATAGAGGGATTCTATGGCGTTACGGGCAACGAAATGGAGATAAAAGAGGGCAGTGAACTCAGTCTGGGCAAGCACCGTCTCACTTTTGCCCTCATTCCGATGGTTCATTGGCCAGAGACGATGGTGACCTACGATGCCACAGCGTGTGTGGCCTTTTCGGGAGATGCTTTCGGCTGCTTCGGAGCTCTGAACGGGGCGGTGGTGGATTCCGATATGGAGGTGGAGCCCTACTGGGACGAGATGCGCCGCTACTATGCCTGCATTGTAGGCAAGTATGGTGCGCCAGTGCAGAAAGCCTTGCAGAAGGTGTCGGGACTCAAGATTGATTATATCTGTCCTACGCATGGACCCGTGTGGAAAGAGCATATAGCACAGGTGGTGGAGATGTACCGCCAGATGTCGCTTTACGAGAGCGAGCCTGGTCTGGTGATTGCCTATGGCTCGATGTATGGCAACACGGAGCAGATGGCCGAGGCAGTGGCTGCTGGTGCAGCTGCCGGGGGTGTGCGGAATATCCGCATCTACAATACCTCCTACACCGATACGTCATTCATATTGCGCGATATATTCAAATACCGTGGATTGGTGGTAGGCAGTCCTACCTATATGAATGAGATATTCCCTACGGTGGAGGCCTTGTTGCTGAAAGTGGAGCGCCGAGGCGTCAAAAATCGTGTGTTCGGCTCGTTCGGCTCCTTCACCTGGGCTGGGGCAGCGGTGCGCCGCATGAATGCGCTGGTGGAGACACTTGGCTGGGACAAGGTGGCCTCTGTGGAAGAGAAGCAGGGACTGAAAGATGAAAAATACGAGGCTTGTTATCAGATGGGACTGGAACTGGCTGAAAAATTGAAATAAGATGAAACAGCTGTTTGTCTGTCTGGCGGTGGCGGCATCTTCGGTGCTGACTGCGGTGGGGCAGGATGCCCATCAGCAGGCTATGATGATGAAGGCCGATGCCATCCGTATGGTTGACAACGACTCTCTGGAGGCTGGGCGCGTGTTGCTGGAGAAAGCGCGGAAACTGGACCCAAGTTATCCCGCTTATTCTTACGAGATAGCCTACATATATTATCAGCAGCAGCAGTATGCCAAGACCCTCAAATTGTTGAAAAAGATAATCAATACGAAGTGGTCACAACCCGTCTATTATCAGTTGATGGGCAATAGCTACGATATGCTGGGCAACCGCAAGAAGGCCATGGCCACCTATCAGGCGGGAGTGAAGCGGTTTCCTGCACTCTCAGGCTGTCTTTTTCTGGAGCAAGGCAATATGTACCGCACTGACAATAATTTTGACAAGGCTCTGCAATTGTATGAGGAAGGCATCAAGGTGGAACCCCAGTATCCTTCCAACTATTTCTGGGCGGCGGTCCTGTATTGCGCTTCCAACTATCCCTGCCGTGGCATGGTGTATGGCGAGATATTCATGAATCTGGAACGTCATGGCGAGCGGGCAGCGAGTATAAGCGAAATACTGTACCGTACCTACATCGACAAAATCAAGATAGCGTCTGACTCATCGTTGTCGCTTCAGTTTGTTCCCAAAAACGTGACTATCAAGATGGATAGGCTGGGCCATATGCAGATACCTTTCGGTGTGGATTATGAACGGCTGCTTTCAGCCTCTATCCAGCCGCCATTCCATCCGCTTGACATTGCTGCGTTGAGCAAGATACGGACCAACTTTGTGGAGAACTATGCCAAGCAGGACACCTCAAGATTCAATAATGTATTGTTCAATTTTCAGGGCAAGATACATGATTTGGGTTTTATGGAGCCTTACAACTATTGGCTGTTGCAGGCGGGCGATGGCGATGCCTTCAACCAATGGATGGAATCGCACAAATCCCTTTGGGACGCATTCTCCTTCTGGTTCTCCAATAACGGCATCGACCTTGATGATTCCCATAAATTCTGTTACGACAATTATTAGAGAAAAATTGAGCATAAAACAAAAAAGGGAAATCTCCGTTCGGAGATTTCCCTTTTTGTTTTGGCGTTATTCTCAATGCAGTTTTTTCTCCTTTTTTGTCGCCTCGATTATCAAATCTGCTGTTTTTCCGTCTCCCAATTTTGAGCTGTCCACCTCGAGGTGGTAATAGCAGTATTTGCCCCAAACCTTGCCGGTGTAGTGCCGGCAATGCTCCTTGCGGGCTGTGTCGGTGCGTTCCAGTTCATGGGCGGCATCTTCCGCTTTTATGCCGTAGCTGTCGGTAATCCGTCGGATGCGGCTGGCCTTGTCGGCATAAATGAACACATTGAAACAGTTGGCCTGTCCCTCCAGCACAAAATTGGCCAATCGGCCCACAATCACGCAAGGCTCCTTTCGGGCCAGGTCTCTTATTATCTTGCTTTGGGCATAGAAGAGGGCCGTCTGTGCCGGGTCGTCGCCACTCTGGAAATCCGAGTTGCTGGCATACAAGTCGTATAGCAGATCGCTTTTCAGCATCTGCTCATTGGCCGCCACAAACTGTTCGCTCAGTCCGCTCTCCTGCGCGGTTCTTTTTATCAAATCGGCATCATACAGCCTGATGCCCATCTTGTGGGCTATCAGCTCGCCAATGGCACGGCCGCCGCTACCATATTCGCGCGATATGGTGATGACCAGCGGCAGATTGGCTTGCTTGGCGCCGACCGTTGCTGTTGGCTGCCCTTCGGCCATCTTGTGGTTCATTGACGAGCGGTGATTGCGTCCAAACAAGTGGTAATAGACCAGGGAGCAGACGCACGAGAAGGAGATGCAGATGAACATGACATTGTAACCGAAGTGCTTGACCAGCATACCCGCCAGAAATCCGCCGATGGCAATGCCGAAATCGAAAGCGCAGAAGAAGGTGGAGCTGGCGGCGCCGCGGCGGTCGGGTGCCACTATGTGCATCGACATGGTCTGCAGCGATGGCTGTATGGCCCCGAAACTGTAGCCCAGCAGCAGGGCCGAGGCCAGGTAGCAGGGGGTGTTGTGCATGAACACCAGCAGCAATATGCCGACAATGATGGCGGCGTTGCCCGTATATACCAGTATGCCCTCTCCCTGTCGGTCTATCACCCTGCCCGTGGCTATACGGGTGAGCACCGTGGCAATGGCGATGCCGATAAAGTAGATGCCACCGCTGGGCAGCTGGTTGCCTTGTGCATAGATGGCCACATACACCTCAATGACGCCGTAAGCCATCATGAAGAAGAACTGGGTGATGGAGGCTGGCACCGAGTCCTTCTCGAACAGCTGGCTTATTTTCAGCGGCTTGGCCGACAGCTTGTAGCTGCGGTCGGATATGCTGAGGCCTATCAGCAGGGCCAGCACTGCGGCTGTGGTGGCTATGGCGAATAATGGGCGGAAGCCGAATCTGCCCATCACATACAGTCCCATGGCAGGGGCTACGGCGGTAGATACGGCCATTGACAGTCCATACATGCCCAGCCCCTCGCCCATGCGGCTGCGCGGCACAATGTCGGCCACCCAAGTGGAGGCTGCGTTGCTCGATGCGGCATGGAAGGCGCCATGTATGGTGCGCAGCAGCACGGCAAAGGCGATGCCGGTGGCCACAAAATAGCCCATCGGCAGCAGGCTCATTCCTATCAGCCCCGCCACCAGCAGGGTGCGTCGGCCTTTGGTATCGACCAGCCATCCTATGAAGGGGCGTGACACGATGGAGGCTGTGCTGAACAGGGCTGTGGCCACTCCTATGGCTACCGCGTCACCTCCCAGATAGGTCACGAAGAATGGGAAGGTGGGCAGCAAGGCATGAAAATTGACGAATACGAAAAAGTTGACCAGGCATATCTTTATGAAGGAGCCCGTCCATAGTTTTTCTTGATTTTGCGTTTCCATTTAATTGTTTGTTTTTTTTTGTTTGGTAGGGTGGCATAAAAAAACATGTTGTGTTATCAACTAGACTTACGTGATAACACAACATGTTGCAGAAAAAGACCCTGCGGGCCGCCACTATGTTCGCTCCGGCTCTGATGTTCTCTCGGCTTTTGCACGGCAAAGTTACAAAAAATAATGGTATATTTGTGACAGCTTATTTTGCCAAAATTTAAAATTGGCCAATAGGGCATGCTTAATAAAAAAGAAAAATATGGAACTGAAACTGGACGAAATTAAGGACATCATAAAAAAATCACCTATGAGGAATGGTATTGCGACAGACAAACTGGACCAATTCCGCAATCACCTTAAAATTTTTCTGGATAGTCTTGATGATAGCCAGACAGAGGAGAACCAAAAGGGCTATATGAAGGACTTTCTGGATAAGTCTTTCTATAGTGGCCAATACCTCATCAGCAATGATGAAAACAGGATAGATACCGTTATCCGCACTGGGGCTACGGCCAAAGATGCCATAGGGGTGATAATCGAGACAAAATCGACCAGCAATGCCAGTGAAATGATGAGCGTGGCGAATCTGCATTGCAAGGCATTCTATGAAACCATCTATTATTATCTGGAACAACGCATAGTGCAGAAAAACACTGAACTGAAATACATTGTAATCACCAATATGTATGAGTGGTTCATCATAGATGCGCTGGAATATAACAGACTGTTTTTTCAGAATGCCAAGGTGGTGAATACCTTCAAGCGGTTCATGCGTGGAGAATTCTCGTCGAAAAACACTCCCATTTTTTACAACGAGCTGTGTCCCAGTCTGGTTGACAAAATAGACCGTCAGATACATAGTGTACACATAGACCTGCGGGAGTGGAAGAACAAGGATGGCGGAATAAAAGAAAAAATACAGAATCTGTATAAGCTGTTTTCGCCCCGATACTTGCTTAAACGGTACGACATACAAGACAGCAACCTGCTCAATAAAGACTTCTATTCTGAGTTGCTGTATATTATGGGGTTGGCCGAGAAAGACCAAGACGGCAAACGTGTGATAGGCAGGGTAAGCCTCAAACAGCGGCGCGACGGCGCCATGATGGAAAATACCATTGACTATATTGACGCACACGACCGCCTTGACAATATGGACCCACAACTCTGCCAAGGAGAAACAAAGGACGACCGTCTCTTTAATGTGGCTCTCAATCTGAATATCACGTGGATAAACCGTCTTTTGTTTCTGAAATTGCTGGAGGGCCAGTTGCTGCAATATCATGGGGGAGACAAGTCCTATAGTTTTCTGAACAGCGAAAAGCTGACCAGTTATGACGATTTGGACGAACTTTTCTTTCAGGTATTGGCCAAACCCGTTGAGCAGCGCAAGGAGAGTGTGAACAGAAAATTTCCGAATGTGCCCTACCTCAACAGCTCGTTGTTTGAGGCAACCCCGATGGAGCAGGGTTCCATCTTCATTGCCAGTCTTAATCAGAGTGCCGAACTGCCGCTGTATGACAAATCCATTCTCTACAAATATCCGCAGTATAGCGAGGGACACCTCTCGCCGCTGGACTATCTGCTGGCGTTTCTCGATGCCTACGATTTCGGGGCGGACACCAAAGAAGATGACGACCCCAACCGCAAACCTATCATTTCTGCCTCGGTGCTGGGCCTTATCTTTGAGAAGATAAACGGATATAAGGACGGCTCCATTTTCACCCCCTCGTACATTACGATGGAGATGAGCCGCAATACGGTGCGGCAAGCCATCATCAACAAGTTTAATGCCTTCAAGGGGTGGCAGTGCCAGTCGTTTGCCGACCTGCGCAACAGCTATGGTGCAAAGTCGGCCCAAGTGATTGCTGAAATGAACGGGGTGGTGGACAGCCTGCACATCTGTGACCCGGCTGTCGGTTCGGGCCATTATCTGGTATCGGCTCTCAATGAGCTGGTCTGTGCCAAGGCAGACTTGGGCATACTGGTGGACGAAAAAGGCGAATTGCTCACCAATGATTATGAGATAGGCATACATAACGATGAACTGGTGATTACCGATGTGCTTAGCCAAAACATCTTTCACTATGACCCTTCCCGATCGTTCTCGGCCAGCCAAAGGGTGCAGGAGACCATCTTCAAACAGAAGCGCCAGCTGATAGAGAATTGCCTGTTCGGGGTGGACATCAACCCAAATTCGGTGAACATCTGCCGACTGCGTCTGTGGATAGAGTTGCTCAAATTCACCTATTACGACCGAACCTCCGGCCAGTTGCAGACTTTGCCCAACATAGACATCAACATCAAGTGCGGCAACTCGCTGGTGAGGCGGTTTGACCTGCACGATGAGGACCATACCTTGCAGGATGCTCTCCGCAGTTGTGGCTGCACCTTTGCCGATTACCGCGACACTGTGGCCCGATACAAGGCGGCAGGCAGCAAAGATGAAAAGAAAGAGGCCAACAAGATGATAGAACAGCTGAAAAACTATTTCAGACGCTGTAACCATTTGCCCAAAACATTGCTGGCCAACAAAGAAAAATACGAAAAACAATTGTGTTCCAAGACATTGCCTGACATGTTTGCAGAAAAGCCGACGGCCAAAGCGCAGAAGGAAATAGACAAACTGAACAAGCTGATTTCCGAGGAAAACCTGAAGATAGAGGATTTCCGCAATAACCGCATCTTCCAGAACAGCATGGAGTGGAGGGTGGAGTTCCCCGAAGTGCTGGATGCCGATGGTCAGTTTGTGGGTTTTGACTGCGTGATTGGCAATCCGCCTTATATGAATATTCAGGGCATCACCCAAACCCAGCCAGAATGTAAGGACTATTATGAGCAAACCTATCAAGAGATGGCGCAGGGCAACTACGACCTTTGCAATCTCTTCTTCAAGCTGGCCATTGAAATAAGTGCCCCGACGGCAGCTTGTTCGTTCATTATGCCTCACAAGTTTCTGAATACCGACAATGCCGCTCTGTTCCGCAGTTATCTGGCAGAGCACCGCTACATCAGTACCATTACGCACTTCGGGGCCAACATGGTGTTTGATGATGCCATTACCTATACCTGCATCTGCCGTTTTTCGCCGCAGCCCGCCAGTGGCATCCGGTTTCATCTATTCCCTTATGGCTGTGATTTCCACAATCTTGGATTTGAAGAATACCGCACGGTCAGTTACGATGACATAGCCAGCAATAGTCAGCTGTATGGGCAGAACGAGTGGATATTGCTCAATTCGGACATAGAACAGCATATTTTCAACAAGATTTACATGCAGAAGGCTTCTATTGCTACAAAATTCAAGAGTATAGCGCAGGGTATAGCAACCAGCGACGACAAGCTGTATGTAACTGAATTGCTGTCAGAAACGGCCGACACCTATACCGTGAGAGTGCCCAAGACGGGACAGACCTATGAGGTGGAAAAAATGTTTTTCAAGCATTTTCTGATGGGCAAGCAGGTGCATCGTTTTGCTACTCTTACCTCCAGCAATTATGTATTCTTTCCTTATCTGATTGACAATGGCAAGGCTACCCCAGTGCCACTGCAGATGCTTCAAACGGAATATCCGCTTACCTATCGGTATGTGATGGATAACGAGAATGACTTTAAGGCCAGGGAACATGGAAAATTATCAGAGAAGGAGTTTTGGTATACTTACATATATCCTAAGAATCTGACAACTTTTGACAAAGAAAAATTGGTATCGATGGAGATTTGTGCAACCTGCCCCAATGTGACTTTGGATACAGATAAATTTTATCATTCCACTACTGTTTATAATTGGAGCAAGGCGGAAGATGTAAAGGAAAATTATGAGAGTCTTGTAGCAATACTCAACAGCAATTTGCTGTGGTGGTATCTGAAAGTGACTGGAGATACTCTGAGTGGTGATGCCAGAAGGTTTAAAACCAACTATCTGAATCCGTTCCCTATGCCCGAAGGCATCAGCGACGAAATGCAGGCGGAGTTGGCTACCAAGGTGAAACAGGTGATGGCAGACAAGTCTGCCAACGAGGCGGCCGATACCTCCTTGCTGGAAGGTGAACTGGATGTGGCGGTCTGCAATCTGTATGAACTGGATGAGGAGGAAAAAGACTTTATCTGTGACTACAGATAGGACGCTGGTGCATTTGATACTAAAAAAGGCTGAACCATATTGGTTCAGCCTTTTCTGTTATGATAAAGTCCCATCTTGCAATGGGGAATGAAAAATTTTAAATATAAACAGAACAAGAATATCTGGATATATCAACAATAGGTAACTTGCTTCCTTTGGAAACAACTTGTTGTATGAATGTGTCACATTCCTGTTTGGTCATTATCTTCCGCATATAGGCATAGTATAAAAAGTCGATCGTAGTAAGGTATGTTATTTGATGTGACTCACAATACTCTTTAATATCTTTGAGATTGCTGCTGCCAAGCACATCTTGGTTGTCGATGCAATATATCATGCAGGCACTTTCACCTTTCCCTAAGTTACGTATCAGTCGGGCATATTCTTTCATCATAGCTCCAGTTGGTTTGAATTCAATCCTCTCAATCTTTGAAGGCATATACTTGGATATGTTATCAATAATAGTCTTGGTCTGTGAGTTCTTTGATAATTCAGAATATACCACATCCAAGATAAGATATTGGTATTCTGGAAAAATATCAAAAAGCAAAGAAAGACAATCGCCTTTCATAAAATGGATGACCACATCTGAATCAAGTACAATCTTCGTCTTATTTATTGCCATCGTATTCCAATTTATTCAAGAGCTCAATATAATGGCCTTCTGATATTTTACCTGCATCAAAAAGGGTCCGGGCTTTTTCACCAAAGTCTCCAATTATCAGATTGACATTGCCTGGCTGGTATAACGACGTATCGTAGCCATATTCACGTGCGGATTGGGTTGCTGAAATTTTTGATAATTGTTCTTTTGTTGCCTTATTTAAAAACAAATCGCTTAATCTGTTGAGAAGAGCCTGACGTGATACCGAATAGTAGTGCTCAATTCTCAAAACGGAGGCCAATGTGACTTCTCCTTTTTCAATCTCGTTTTTTGAAAGCAACTGTAGAATGCCGTCTTCGGGCATCAATAAAATGGAAGCAAACATATCAGCTTGTTGTTCAATCGGATTTTTCAAACCATTGTCCAAACATTTATGTGGTTTGGGATTCTCTTCAATGAAAAGATGAAACAGTTCATGCGCAATCGTGAAGTGCTGTCTTCCTTTGGATTGATTGGAATTTATAAGCATGAACCGATGAGAGGAAGAATCTCTCAAACTCATTCCACAGAAATTATCAGACAAGGGGCGGAAAATACTTACAACCTTCAATTTGAGAAGCAAACTCTTAATGTTGATAGCTTCATTTCCGCCCAATCCAACATCCTGACGGAATTTGACAACCATCTGTTCTGCAACTCTCATTTGACTTGTTCTCATAAAGATGCTGCTATTTGGTCCATTTTAATGTATGATTTCACAATATCCTTGAAATGGATAATCTCTTGCAAATCGTTACTGTCAAGACCATCAATTCGGAATGATGTGGCAAGCAGAATGTCGTCTGAAAGATTTTCCTCAAAGAATACATACAGCTCGCAGCCAAATAAATCGGCTGCTTTTTCCAGTAACCCGATAGGCATTTCCCGTTCTCCGCTCTCATAATTACTATAAGCTGAACGATTGATGCCCAGTGCAATGGCTACCTCTTCTTGGGTAAATGAAGAAATAGATCTAATCTTCTTGAGATTATTTCCAATTATCCTGTTCATAATTTGATGTTGTTTTATTGCATTATCTGTGGCAAAATTACATATTTTTGAAAAATAATATCATTTTTGCCACGGTTATATTTCAACTTTAACACTTTTAATGTGATTAATATAGAACTGCACAAAATGTCATAGTCATGAAATAAGGAAACGACAAGGCCTAAAAAAAAGGCTGAACCAATATGGTTCAGCCTTTTCTGTTATGATAAAGTGGAATATTTATTCTTTCTTGGCAATCTTGGCCCAGCTGTCTTTCAGAGAGACGGTGCGGTTGAATACCAGCTGGCCTGGCTTGCTGTCGGGGTCCACATTGAAGTAGCCGATGCGCTGGAACTGATAGTGCTCCAAAGCCTTGGCATTGGCCAGTGATGGCTCCACAAATCCTTTCACAATCTTCAGCGAGTCGGGGTTCAGCAGCTTGCGGAAATCCTCCTCCTTCTCCTCCGAAGGATTCTCCACACTGAACAGACGGTCGTAGATGCGGATTTCGGCAGGCAAGGCATGCTTCACGCTCACCCAATGGATGGTGCCCTTTATTTTGCGGTTGCTCTCAGGAGTGCCCGAGCCGCTCTTCGACAGCGGGTCATACTCGGCATAAACCTCAGTGACATTGCCCTGCTCATCCTTTTTGCAGCCAGTGCATTTAACGATGTAGGCCCCTTTGAGGCGCACCTCGTTGCCAGGAGTCAGGCGGAAATACTTCTTGGGAGCTTCCTCCATAAAGTCCTCCTTCTCGATGTAGAGTTCCTTGCAGAAAGGCACCTCGCGGGTTCCTGCCGTCTCGTCCTCAGGGTTGTTCTCCATGGTCATCATTTCCTCCTGTCCGTCGGGGTAGTTGGTGATGATGAGTTTGGTAGGATTGATGACCGCGCAGACGCGGCTGGCGCGTTTGTTCAAATCCTCGCGGATAGAACTCTCGAGCACCGAGAAGTCAATCAGTCCCACATATTTGGTGAATCCAATCTTGTTGTATATGAAATCGTGAATGGCCTCAGGCGTGTAGCCGCGGCGGCGCAATCCGCAGATGGTAGGCATGCGGGGGTCGTCCCAGCCACGTACCAGACCCTCCTTCACCAGCTGCAGCATTTTGCGTTTGCTCATGACTGTGTAGGTGAGGTTCAATCGGTTGAACTCGCGCTGCTTAGGGCGGTAGTCGCTGTCGGCAAACTGGTCGATGAACCAGTTGTAGAGCGGACGGTGCACCTCAAACTCCAGCGTGCAGAGCGAGTGGGTAACCCCCTCGAAATAGTCGGATTGGCCGTGGGCAAAATCGTACATAGGGTACACCTTCCAGGTGTTGCCGGTGCGGTGGTGCGGGTGGGTGGTGATGATGCGGTACATGATAGGGTCACGGAAGTGCATGTTAGGCGAGGCCATGTCAATCTTGGCACGCAGCACCATTTTTCCGTCCTCAATCTTGCCCTCGTTCATCTCCTGAAACAGTCGCAGGTTCTCCTCAACAGGCCGGTTGCGGAAAGGACTTTCCTTGCCAGGCTCGGTAGGGGTTCCTTTCTGGGCGGCAATTTCCTCGGCACTCTGTTCATCAACATAGGCCTTGCCCTCCTTGATGAATCGGATAGCCAAGTTCCACAGTTGCTGGAAATAATCGGAAGCGTAGTAGATGTTTTTCCACTGATAGCCCAGCCACTGGATGTCCTCCTTGATGGAGTCAACATATTCCACATCCTCCTTGACGGGGTTGGTGTCATCGAAACGGAGGTTGCAGATTCCATTGAATTTCTTGGCGATGCCGAAGTCCATGCAGATAGCCTTGGCATGGCCGATATGCAGGTATCCGTTAGGCTCAGGCGGGAACCGCGTCTGAATGCGTCCGCCATTGCGTCCTTCCTCCACATCCTTGGCCACTTCGGCCTCTATGAAGTTCAATCCTTTCTCTTCGACTTCTTCTGTTTTCTCGTCCATAATAATTTCCGATTATTTATGTTCTTGTGGTTCTTAGTTCTCTCTTGGTATCAACCTGAATCGGTGTATCAAAGATACAAGGTTTTGCGTGAATAGTGAATCATGAAAGTCATCAAAATCACAAATCCGCTTTCTCGTCAATCAGCGCAAAATCGAGCACCTGTTTGGCATCGTCGACATAGTGGAACGACAGTCCCTTGAGGTAAACCGGCTTGATTTCGTCAATATCTTTTCTGTTTTCGCTACAGAGTATCAGTTCCTTGATGCCGGCACGTTTGGCAGCCAGAATTTTCTCCTTTATTCCGCCAACGGGCAGCACCTTGCCGCGGAGCGTAATCTCGCCAGTCATGGCCAGATTCTTGCGCACTTTGCGATGGGTGAAGGCCGAGGCCAGCGAGGTGAGAATGGTGATGCCCGCCGATGGACCATCCTTGGGCACAGCCCCTTCCGGCACATGAACGTGGACATCGTTCTCCTCAAACGAGTTGTAAGGAATGTTCAGGTAGTCGGCATGGGCCTTCAGATACTCCAGCGCAATCACGGCCGACTCTTTCATCACATCGCCCAGATTGCCCGTGAGCGTGAGCTTGCCTGCCTTGGCCTTGCTCAGGCTGGTCTCGATAAACAGAATCTCGCCTCCCACTGAGGTCCACGCCAGGCCTGTGACCACACCGGCATATTCGTTCCCCTCGTAGATGTCGCGGGTGAAACGGGCTGTCCCCAGATATTCAGTAAGGTCGGCGATGCTCACCTCCTTGTTGTAGTCCTCTTTCATCACAATCTTCTTGGCAATGCGGCGCAGCACTTGGTTAATCTGTTTGTCAAGTTCGCGCACGCCCGATTCGCGGGTATATTTGTCAATGATTTGTATGATGGTATCCTTAGGGAATGAAACCATATCGCTGGTCATTCCGAGGTCTTTCAGTTGGTTAGGCACCAAGTGCTGCAAGGCAATTTCCACTTTCTCCTCCAGTATGTAGCCCGTTATCTCAATCAGCTCCATACGGTCGAGCAGGGGTTTGGACACATTGCTGAGGTCGTTGGCCGTGGCAATGAACATCACCTTGGACAAGTCGTAGTCGATGTCGAGGAAATTGTCGTGGAACGTATTGTTCTGTTCAGGGTCGAGCACCTCCAGCAGGGCAGATTCAGGGTCGCCCTTGAAGTCATTGCTCACCTTGTCAATCTCGTCGAGAATGAACACGGGATTAGAAGTTCCCGCCTTTTGCAGGTTCTGAATGATGCGGCCGGGCATGGCGCCGATGTAGGTGCGTCGGTGTCCGCGAATCTCGGATTCGTCGTGCAGACCGCCGAGCGACATCCGAATGTATTTGCGTTTCAGCGCTTCGGCAATCGATTTGCCCAGGGAGGTCTTGCCCACACCCGGAGGGCCATACAGGCAAATGATAGGCGACTTCATGTCGTTTTTCAGTTTCAGCACAGCCAGATGCTCAATGATGCGCTCTTTCACCTTTTCCATGCCAAAATGGTCACGGTCCAGAATCTTCTGCGCATTTTTCAGGTTGAGGCTGTCCTTGCTGTATTCGCCCCAAGGCAGCGATACGATGGTATCGAGATAATTGGACTGGACACCATATTCGGGAGAGTTGGGCGAAATGCGTTCCAGCTTTTTTACCTCTTTCTCAAATAGTTCGGCCACCTCCTTGCTCCACTTCTTTTTCTTGGCTCTGTCTCTATAGTTGATAGCGTCCTGAATGGCGGAATTGCCGTCACCCAGTTCGGTCTGAATGGTCTTGATTTGTTGTTGCAGAAAATACTCGCGTTGCTGCTGTTCAATCTCGCTCTGGGTCTTGGACTGTATGTCCATTTTCAGTTCCAGAATTTTCAGCTCCTCGTTGATGAGTTGCATCAGCTTGAATCCTCTGTTCTTCAGGTCGTCGGCATCCAGTAAATCCTGTTTGTCGGTGAGCTTGAAGTTGAGATTGGCGCAGATGAAGTTGATTAACGATTTTGTATTTTCGATGTTGTGTATGGCAAACGAAGCCTCAGGCGGGAAAGGACCTTTGTTCTTGATGATTTTGGAAGCGCTGTCCTTGATGGATGACATCAGCGCCTTGAATTCATTGTCCTTGGGGTCGGGCTGAGTTTCGGGTGCCTGCTCCACATTGCCGTGCAAAAAAGAGCCCTCGGCGTCGAGCATCGACAGCTTGACCCGGGCTTTGCCTTGCAGAATGGCAGAGGTGGTGCCGTCGGGCATTTCCAGAATTTTCAGCACCTGAGCCATTGTGCCGATGAGATACAAATCCTCGAGAGCGGGGTCTTCCACCTTGGCCGATTTCTGAGCAAACGTGCCAATCATCACCTTCTTTTTGTAGGCATTCTTGACTGCCGCGAGCGATTTTTTGCGTCCCAGCGCCACCGGCATAATCACGCCAGGAAAGAGCACCATGTTGCGCAGCGCCAGAATGGGGATGTTGTCGCCATCGCCCTCCTTATACACATAGTGGTCGTCACCGTCAGATATTACAGGTATGAATTCCGAGTTGTTCTCTTTGTCGTTGTTGCTCAGTAAGTCTTCTATCTTCATTCGTGGTCTCTTTTTCGTTTTTCAGTGGCAGTTGTCACTGCCAGACTGTTGTTTGATATTCGGGAAAATCGGCTGGTGGTTTCTTTCCGTTTATTTTGGATTGTATTTGGACTGCTCCAGAATCTGCTGGCTGTTGTTATTGTCAATGAGAGCTTGCAGCGACACGTCGGGGTTGTTCTTCATGTAGCTGCGCACAATCTGCCATCCCAGCCAGATGCCGGTCTTGGCAGGCGAGCCATCGGGGAAGAAGGCTGTTTTTGGCCCAGGGTTGACATATTTGCTTATCACCAGCCGGTCGTAGGTGTAGAGGTGCTTATAGGTCTTGATGTAGTTCCACATCTGTCCCTCGTTGGCCTTGCACCAGTCCCATTGGTCTTTGGTGTATCCCATGAGGTTCATCGGGTCCTCCTTAGGCAGCATGGCCTCGGTCAGATACATGATTTTGCCTTGATACATCATCTCGTCGATGAGCCTGATGTTGGTGGCCTGCTCCGGGAATTGGTACATGGTCCATCCCATCAGCGCGTCAGGCGCCAGTTTCTCCCGTCTCAGATTGGGGCGCATATAGTCGAAGATGCCGTCCACCCATTGGTAGTTCTTGTAGTCCGCCCCCAAATAGAACTCGAGAGAAAGCGCCAAATCGTTGTTCTCTTCCTCCACGGCCATGTTGCCGTAGAATCCGGAATTGATGGCAATGATGCGGCGGGGTATCGGTTTCTTGGGGAAGAAATAGTGGAAACGGTTGAATCCCTCCGTCATTTCAGCACTCTCTTTGCTCAGTCCATTTTTATAGACCGAGTCGATGGCCATATAGAAGGCGTGATAAGCCTCCTGCGACAGAAACTGCCGGATGTTGGCCGCCGTGCCAGGGTCGGCAGTGGAGCCGATGCCCAGCAGCTTGATGGTGTACATATCCAGGAAGATACCATATTTGTCCTGTAACTTTTTCAGCGAATTTTGAATTTCGTTGGGCGAGGTGTTGATATGCAGAAAATCCTCGTCGAACCGCATGATTTCGTACGGTTTTATGGTCGTGGGGATGCTTTTGCTCGCATATTTGTTGTCACTATTCCCGAAAGGGTTGAAGTGAGTGAGCAGCAATAGAACCGCCCCCACAATGATAATTCCGCCAATGAACCAAATCAATTTCTTCATGATGTTCCGATTCAAAAATATGGCATCAGACTGATGTCGAGTCTTATTTGTTATCCTTGGTTATTCCGTATACATTTTTTCCCGTTGGGCGGCGATGGTGTCATCGGTGATGTAGTCATCGTAGTCCATACGCTTGTCGATGATGCCCTTAGGGGTGAGCTCAATCACGCGGTTGGCCACGGTCTGGATAAACTCATGGTCGTGCGAGGTGAACAGCACATTGCCCTTGAACGATTGGAGGGAGTTGTTGAAGGCCTGGTTGGATTCCAGGTCCAGATGGTTGGTAGGCGAGTCCAGAATCAGCGCATTGGCATTTTTCATCATCATTCGTGAAATCATGCAGCGCATCTTCTCGCCTCCCGACAGCACATTTGATTTCTTGTAGATTTCCTCACCGCTGAAGAGCATACGTCCGAGAAAACCGCGGACGAACATCTCGCTGGTGTCGGGGGAGTATTGGGCCAGCCAGTCAACCAGGCTGAGGTCGTTCTCAAAGAATTTGTTATTGTCGACAGGCAGATAGGCGGTGGTGATGGTTACGCCCCATTCATATTTGCCAGCATCGGGTTTCTCCTCATCGTTGATAATCTGGAAGAGGGCCGTCATGGCACGAGGGTCGCGAGAGATGAAAACCACCTTGTCGTCCTTCTCGATGGTGAAGTCGATATTCTCGAACAGAGTCTTTCCCTCGATGCTCTTGGTGAGGCCCTTGACCTCCAGAATACGGTTGCCCGGGTCACGGTCGGGTGTGAATATGATGCCCGGATATTTGCGTGAAGAAGGCTGAATCTCCTCGATATTGAGTTTCTCGAGCATCTTTTTGCGGCTGGTGGTCTGTTTTGATTTGGCCACATTGGCACTGAAGCGCTGGATGAACTCCATGAGTTCCTTTTTCTTCTCCTCGGCCTTCTTGTTCTGTTGCTGTTGTTGGCGCAGCGCCAGCTGGCTCGATTCGTACCAGAAGCTGTAGTTTCCGGCAAACAGGGTTATCTTGTGGTAGTCAATGTCGAGGGTATGGGTGCTGACGGCATCGAGGAAGTGACGGTCGTGCGAAACGACGAGGACCGTGTTCTCAAATTCTGACAAGTAGTTTTCCAGCCACGTCACGGTGTCCAAGTCCAAGTCGTTGGTAGGCTCATCGAGCAGCAGGTTGTCAGGCTTGCCAAAAAGAGCCTGGGCCAGCAGCACACGCACCTTCTGTTTACCGCTGAGGTCTTTCATCAGCATTCCGTGCAGCTCCTCCTTGATGCCCAGTCCGCTCAGCAGCGAAGCTGCATCGCTTTCGGCGTTCCATCCGTCCATTTCGGCAAATTTCTCTTCCAGTTCTGAAGCGCGTATGCCGTCGGCGTCAGAGAAGTCAGGCTTGGCATAAAGTTCGTCCTTCTCCTTCATCACCTTGTAGAGCGGCTCATGTCCGCGCAGCACAGTGTCGAGCACGGTGCAATCGTCATATTTGAAGTGGTTCTGCTCCAGCACCGACATACGCTCGCCCGGTCCCATGGAGATGGTGCCCTTGTTGGGCGTCAACTCTCCGCTGATAACCTTCAGAAATGTTGACTTGCCAGCGCCGTTGGCGCCGATAATGCCATAGCAGTTCCCTTTTGTGAATTTCAGGTTTACATCCTGAAACAAAACTCTTTTACCAAATTGTACTACGATGTCTGTGGCTGTTATCATATCTTAAAAAATCTTTATATCAAAAGTTTGCAAATATACGAAAAAAAACACACACTTTATAAATTTTGATAAGGTGTGTGCTTATAAAGATGTAAACGTATCTTTATTTGTCAATCTCGTTCAGCTTGCCTTGTGTAATCAATATTGGAGCCTGCGGGTCGGCAACGATGGTGGCCTCTACGTCTCTCAGCACCTTGTTGCCCCATTTGAATGCCCTGATAATCACCTTACTGCCAGCGGCGAGGTTGCGGGTGTCCGATTTTTGTCCGCGGGGTGCCACAATGTCGTTGCGCTGCATATATCCATATTTCAGCAAGAACTGGACATCCATCAGCGAAATGGAGAACACTTTGGCGGTGTCGCTGTTGGTGGTGAAAGTGAGTTTCATGCCATCGACGGTGCAAGGAATGATAGGAATGTCAGTACCCTTTTTCACATTCGTCTGGCTGGTGGAGTCGCTGCCGGTGCCAGTCGTGCTGCTGGCTTGCTGGTTGTTGTCAGAGATGCCCCATTTCTGCATCAAATCGGCGTAAGCGCTGGTCTTCCGCAGCTGTTTCAGCGCTGGTTCGTAGCTGAGGGCGCCGAACTCACGGAAGCCGGCATTGAAAGACTTGCCGAGCGCATCGACGGCCTTGTCGTCCATTTTGGAAGCGGCAAACAGCAGCGCCGCGTCATAATAATTGGCGGCAGTAGGGAATTTTGCCAATTCCTTGTCAATGCAGGCCGAAGCGTCGTTCTCCTGTCCCAGAAAATGGAGGGCCAGCGCCTTGCGGTTGTCGCATGGCTTGACCACCCTTTCGAGGTAGGAGATTTCGTCAAAATCGTTGCGAGCCTGCTGTTGCTGTTTCCTTTTCAGTTCGCACATTCCGCGGGCAGCCAGCAGCCGCACATCGTGCTTGTCAATGGACAGTCCCATCTCATAGTCTCTCAGAGCCTGGTCGGAGTCTCTGCGCGATTCCCTTATCTTGCCTCTGATGTAATAGAACTCAGGGTTGGAAGGGTCGCTGTTGACAGCCTTGTTGGCAAACGCCATGGCGGAGTCCAGCTTGCCCTCATTCCGTTTGATGATGGCAATCTGGGCATAGGCTTTAGGCGTCTCTTCCAAGTCGAGCGCCTTCTGGTATTCCTTCATGGCCAAAGTGTAGTTCCCCTTGTGTTTCTGGCAGTCGCCACGTCCCACGCAGATGGGAGCGTAAGTGTCTTTCAGTTCCTGTTCCAGTGCGTTGTAGTCGGCAATGGCATCATCATACCGGTCCATCAGCTCGTACATCTTGGCCCTGGCTTGCAGCCACAAGTCCAGTTTCTCTCCACTGGCCACCTTCGCGCTTATTTTAGGAAGGGAGTAGGTGTCACATTGTATGGCCCTGGCCACCAGCAGCGGCAGCGTAGAGTTGTAGTCGTCCTTGGCTGAGATAAGGCTCAGCACATCATCGAAAGCCTCGTTGTATCGGCCCATCATTTGGTAAGCCTCGCCTCGGTAGATGTGGATGTCCTCATTGTTGGGGTACAGTTCCTCCAGTTTGGTGAGACGGCTGATAGCCTTCTGATAGTCCTCTCTCACCACCAGGTTCTGAATCATTCCCAGATTGGCTTGCAAATTGGTCACATCAATGGTCAGGGCTTTGGTGTAATCGGAGTCGGACAGCATCAGCAGTTTGTCCTCGGCATACGCCTTGCCGCGGAACACGAGCGCATTCACGTTTTTGGGATTGACCGTCAGCGCCTCGGAAAAGTCGGTGATGGCACTTTTCTCATCGTTCATCGAGAGGTAGACCAATCCGCGCTGCACCAGCATCTCATCCTTTTTTATTTCCTGTTTTTTCAGGAAACCCCGTCCGCTGGTCAGCGCCGTATTGATGTCAGACAAGGCTTGTACCTTGTTGTTCACTCCCAAAGCCGCCTGAGAACGGAAATAATATCCGACTCCGTTTTTGGGATGCTCTTTTACGAATCCGTCAAAATATTTGAAGGCATCGTCATATCTTTTTTCCTCGATGGCATTAACGCCGTTGCCAATGTCCTCGTCGTCAGATGCGAACCCCACCTGTGCGGTCAGGGCCAGTAGCAGGAATATGAGTATTTTCTTCATGGTGATTATGTTTTTTAGGGGAAACGGCCCATCCGTTGCAGCAAACAGCATCAACGGCTGGCGATAGTTGATTTATTGAATGTCAATCATTTTGTGCGTTTGCAGGCTCAGATGCCATTGCGGATGTGCCAGAATGTAATTGACGGTCTCTTTCACATTGTGCATGGAGCATGGCTGCAGGTAGCGGTGAGAGGTGTCAAACTGATTCCAGTTCTCAAGGTCCACTCCCGTCTGAAATACGATTTTCAGTTCATCGGCATGCGTCAGCACCCAGTCTTTTTTGGGGCTGAAAGTCACCCAGTCGATGTTGTCGGGAAGAGGCCTGGTGCCGTTGGTCTCAATCTGCACATAGAATCCATGATTCTTGAACAGCTGTACAAAATTGCGGTCGATGAAGAGCGAAGGTTCCCCGCCCGTCAGAATAAGATGCCGGGACGGATATTTCGTCACCTCGTTCACAATCTCCTCATCGGTCATGTCCTTGCCCGATTGGTGCAGGGTGTCGCAGAAGTCGCAGGCCAGATTGCATCCCGAGAAGCGGACAAATACGGCAGGGGTGCCCGTATGGAAACCTTCGCCTTGAAGTGAGTAGAAAATCTCGTTAATCTTTCTCATAAGAAGCCTCGTTGTTTTCCGATTCTCTTACGTCCACCCGGTAGCAGGAAGGAATTTGCTCACAAATCCATCGGGCCATATTCTCGGCCGTCGGATTGAAGGGCAGCACCTCGTTGAGGTTCTGATGGTCCAGTTTGTCGCTAATCAGATGTTTCACTTTCGAGAAGTCTTCCACCATGCCGTTCTCATTGAGCGCACTGGCCTGGCAGTAGACTGTTATTCTCCAGTTGTGTCCGTGCAGGCGGTTGCAGGGAGTGGGGTAGCTTGTCGCAAGAAAATGGGCAGCTGATATCTCGATTGTTTTTTTTATCTTGTACATCTTTTTGTTCTTTTAATGCAAATATAAAGCATTCTGGCTATCTTTGCTCCATAAAAAGAGTGATAATATGAAGTTGAAAAAACACATTTTTCTGATTGCCCTTCTGGCTGTTTATGCCTTGGCGGTAGGGGTGTATGAGGCCACGCGCAGGAGCGTGCCATGGACCAACGTGCTGATAACATGGGGCATCTTTGCGGTCATACTGGTGTGCCTGTGGTTTGTGATGGGCAAGAAAGAAGAGCTGCGCAGCCGCCGCGAGATGGAGGACGAGATGCGCCAGATGGAGAAGATGAATCCAGACCTTGATGATGTGATAGACAAGGGCGTGGAAGATGCAGAGTCGGCAGGCGGTGATGACGACGATGACGATGCCCCGGTGCGTCCTCTCAACCAATAGTTAGGAATTATCTGTCCTCTTTGCCCAATACTTTCCGTTCAAATTTCCGCAGGCTTTCCACGTCGGCGTAGATTGATTTGCGGGTGTCGGTCCAGATGAGCTCGGCATCGGCAATCTCAATCAGTTCGCGGGCTTCGGCCATTCCTTTAAGGGCCTTGGCCTCGCTCAGAAAGCAGGCACATTCTTCAAGGCTCTCGCTCCATCCTATCTGAGGGTTGGCAGTGAGGTAGTGTTTACCTTTCTTGATGCAGATGGCGTGAATGTCACCTGCAAAGCATCCGTTGATGTCTATTTGCATAATCGTACTTGTTTTGTAAGTGCAAAGATACTCATATTTGTCAAATCATAGGTGACCTTGTTTCCATTGCAAGAAAAAAGCCCCGACAAAATGCCGGAGCTTTCTTTTGATTTTGTATCAGGAGACTTTCCGTCCCGCTTATTTAGGCAAGCCCAGCACCTGCGTGCGGATGGCCTGTTCCAAATCGTCTTTTGACAAAGCACCACGCTGTGAGGTAGGTGAACCGTACTGTGGCACGAAAATCAGCAACGGAATGCTGTAGGCACCGAACATCTGGGCCAATTCCTTTTCCTGATCCACGTCCACTTTGTAGACGTAAAGCTGGTCTTTGTACTTCTCGGCAAAATCTTCCAGATAAGGAGTAATCATTTTGCACGGACCGCACCAGGTGGCAAAGAAGTCGATGACGCAAGGCTTGTCGCCGATGTAGTTCCAAGTGCCATCAGTGTTACTGATGCGCTTGTTGAACTCGGCTTTGGTCAGGTGTCTGATTTTGCCATAAGAGGAATCCTTTTTGGCGGAAACTGTTTTTGCCTTGGCGGAGCCTTTGGCATATACGTTGGTGTAAGTTCCGGCTGTCAGCATCAGCGCCAGCAGCATGGCCGTTCTTAATATGTGTTTCATTCTGTATGTATAAGTAATTACTTCAAACGGTGCAAATATAATGCCAATTGTTCACATTATTATGCACTGGGAGGCAAATTTAAATTTAATATCTGTAAAAATCAGCTTTGAACGGACCTTTGACATCCACTCCGATATAGTCGGCTTGCTCTTTGCTGAGCTGTGTGAGATGCACGCCCAGTTTCTGCAAATGCAGGCGGGCCACCTCCTCATCCAATTTCTTGGGCAGGCGGTACACCTTGTTTTCATAATGGTTGTTGAAGAGTTCCATCTGTGCCAGCGTCTGGTTGGTGAAGGAATTGCTCATCACGAAAGACGGGTGACCAGTGGCGCAGCCCAGATTGACCAGACGGCCACCTGCCAGCAGAATGACAGAGTGGTTGTCTTCAGGGAAATAGTACTGGTCCACTTGTGGCTTGATGTTGCGGTGCTTGATGCCAGGGTAGTTGATCATCTTGTCCACCTGAATCTCCTTGTCGAAGTGACCGATGTTGCAGACGATGGCGCGGTCTTTCATCTTCTTCAGATGCTCCAGCCTGATGATGTCGATATTGCCGGTGGTGGTGACATAAATATCGCCAACGGGCAGTGCATCCTCAACGGTTACCACCTCATAACCCTCCATGGCAGCTTGCAGTGCGCAGATAGGGTCAATCTCGGTGACGAGCACGCGGGCACCATACGACTTCATGGACTGGGCGCAGCCTTTGCCCACATCGCCATATCCGCAAACCACCACCACTTTGCCGGCAACCATGATGTCGGTAGCCCGCTTGATGCCGTCGGCCAGACTCTCACGACAGCCATAGAGGTTGTCGAATTTCGATTTTGTAACCGAGTCGTTCACGTTGAAGGCAGGGAAGAGCAGGCTGCCGTCTTTCTCCATCTGATAGAGACGGTGAACGCCGGTAGTGGTCTCCTCTGAAACGCCTTTTATGTTCTTGGCCATTTTGGTCCAATAGTTGTTGCCCTTAGCCTTCAGCACCTTCTTCAGAATGGCTTTCAACTCGGCCTCGTCGCCGCTGCCCGAAGGCTGGTCAAGCAGGGTAGGGTCCTTTTCGGCAGCAGCCCCCATGTGAATCATCAGGGTGGCATCGCCGCCATCGTCAACAATCATGTTGGGGCCTTCGCCCTTGAAGTCGATGGCTTGCAGGGTGCACCACCAGTATTCGGACAGATTTTCACCTTTCCAAGCAAAAACGGGAACTCCATCGTTGGCGATGGCAGCGGCCGCATGGTCCTGAGTGGAGTAGATGTTGCAGCTGGCCCAGCGCACGTCCGCACCCAGTGCCACCAGTGTGCGTATCAGCATGGCAGTCTGAATGGTCATGTGCAGTGAGCCTGCGATGCGGGCCCCTTTCAGAGGTTTCTCCTTACCATATTTTTCTTGCAGGGCCATCAGTCCCGGCATCTCGCTTTCCGACAGGTCCAGTTCCTTGTTGCCCCAGTCTGCCAAATTGATATCGGCCACCTTATAGGGCAGGGTTGAAAATAAGTCTTCGTTCATTCGTATATTGTTGATTATTTTTTATTCGTTTCACAAAGATATGGATTTTTTATGGAAGAAAAATACCCTCATTATGCTATAAAGTCAAGAAACGACCTTTTATTTCCTTGTCATCCATTCTATCACCCCGCACCAGGGAATCCGTTTCCCCTCGTCATCCGTCAGTTTGCTTCTTCTGTCTATATCCTTTCTTTTTATTCCCCGTGCCAGGACGGCCAGCACCCCTTCCATCACCATCTTGCGGTTGGCAGCCAGCAACTTGTTGTTAAGATTCAGCACCTCATTCAGTTCTTTGTTCCATTGCGGATTGTCCGATTTTATATATCCGTTTCCCCAACCGTAGCCTATCGAGTCGATGCACTCCTGCCGCAAAGGGGAGAACGTCAGCGGTTTGTCCGCCTTACTGTTGTCGCAGTGCGCGTCCTCGTTAATGTCACCATTGCAGCATAGCAGCAGATTCTGATAGTCCAGTTCCCGCTCAGGATGCTGTTCCCTGCACAGCCAATGCTCCACACGGCAGTTTCCGGTTTGGTTTTCGCCCAGCTCCGCCAAGCGCCTCATGCAATAGGCGCAGAGGTGTCCCTGCTCCTTCAGTAGTGCGGCACGCAGGGCAGGAATGGAGGTGAATCTTCGTTTGCCCGAATTCCTTATCTCCGTCCATTCCTTAGGTTCTGTTCCCTTTTCAATTTTTATCATGATTGCAGTTTTAACAAGGTAATCATGGTTTCGGCCTTGGCCAGTTCGGGCAGATGGTCGCCAAAAGTTCTTCTCATGGTGTCCAACATATTCTGAGCCTCCTCATATTCTGCCAGGTCTATTTTGCCGAAAAGGGTAGACAACTCATGGTCCACCGCACCGCACCGCGAAACCGTCTCCATCTGCGTCTCCATTATGGTAGAAACGTCCTGTCCATAGGTAGACACCTCATTTATAAGGTATCCCCGTTCCGCATCATATCTCATCCAGTATACTCCGTTTCTGTCATTGTTCCTTACGCAACTCATCATCATCGGCGAATGGGCGGTGAGGATAAACTGCATATTGGGGAAGGCGGAGGTCATGGCCTCAGAGAGCCGGCTTTGCGTGTGCACATCCGTTATCCAGTCCACGTCATCCATCACCACGGTACCTTCCGACCTCAGTCCTTCCTCACCCGCAGAACCAACGCAACGTACAGTCAAGTCGGCTATCCAGCTGACCATCCATTTGATGCCCTCGGGCAAATGTCCCTCGGCAACGGTTCGGCCGTCCGTCAGTTGCAGTCTTATTTCCCCGCTCTCATCATTCCACCCCGCCGACGCTATCATTCCGCAGCCTTTTCCCAGCACCCTGGTTATTTGGGAGCAGACCAGATTCCGCATTTCTGGGTTGGCCGCTATCTGCGTTTGCCACCGTTCTCCGCATAGTGATGCTTCCATATCATCCAAGTCTGTCGGCTGATGCCCATAGCTGACTATTACAGGAAACCTCTGGACGTCTGTCTTTGCAAGGCCCATAGCTGAGGCAAGAAATTCCAATTTTGCAGGCCAGCTTTCTTTTGTCACGTCCCCCTTTCTGAGGCAGACATTTTTGCATGTGGCAGCGTTCTCCTTATTATCCATCCGGAATCGGAGAGAAAAATCAGATTCAGACTCAAGGATGGTCCGTAACCGTTTGCCCCTGTCATCCTTACAAGGATTGCAGCAGACATGGCTGGCCAACAGCGCATCCAGCGCACATTTGCAGGCCTCCGTCACCGAAGTCTTGCCACAAGCCGAGTGGCCTGCAATCAGATTCAACCCAGGTTTGAGCGGAATCTCCAAATTCCTCAAGTCTCTGAATTTTTCTATTTTCAGGTGAAGCATCAGATATTCTGTTTTTTTTATGCAAAAATATTTATTTATCTTACCATTTGCTATGTTCCTTAGTTCTATTTTGATTATATTTGCTCAGAATGCAAATCGTGGTGTAATGCGTTTTATATATTCATTGGTAATAGTGCTAAGCATGTTGCCCCAACTCATATTGGGAGCAACGGGGGAAGAGCGTGCTCATTTCCGCCATTTTACCACCCGTGAGGGGCTGGTTTCCAACCGCATATTTTCGCTATCACAAGATGCCAATGGATTTATCTGGGCGGCCACAGATATGGGAATGGAACGTTTTGACGGCCGCAATTTCCGTCATTTCCGTTTGAAAGACTATCCGTCGATGGTGCGCGAGGACATCATATTTGTGAAATGTATAAAAGACCACAAGGTGGTGCTTTCGGGTTATAATGGAGTGCTGATGGAATATGATACCCGAACTGACAAATTTACCGACAAGATGCCGTCAGAATTCCGCCAATCTTTTTATAAAGGAGTGGAAGGCATCTACATCTCCCCTCGAGGAGACAGATATGCCTGTACTTCTGGCGGAATCTATCGGTATGATACTTCATCGGGGGAATATATCAGTCAGTTCCCTCTGTTCCGCAAGTTTGAGCATGAAACAGTCCGCAATATGCTGGTTGATGGATTTGGCCAATATTGGTTGGCCACGGTTGGCAATCTGTATGTGTGTGACGGACAAGGCCGTGACCTGCAAGGCTATGATGCCCAAATGTGCAAGGACAGGGTGGTGACGGGCATACTGCCACTGGGAGGAGGCAACATGGCCATATCAGCCTTCTCCGATGAATTGTGGATTGTAGGCAGCCAGCGAGGCAGAATCCATTTGCAGCGCAAACTGCGGCTTCCGTTCTCCAACGTCTGTGTGATGCACAAAGACCGTACGGGGCGGGTATGGCTAGCCTCGGATGGAGATGGCCTCTGGTATACCGATGACCTCTTGAGCTCTGCTCATCCTCACTTTACCCACCTGATTCCTCAGGGGTCCATTGCCGAAGATTTGGGCAAGATATATGCACTGCTGGAGGATAAACAAGGCAACATCTGGCTGGGAACGCAGAACAACGGATTGTGGGAATATGACAGATATAGACAGACCAATGTCCTGTTCTCCTCTGATTTCGCATTTCCTGCGGCTTCCGTTTCTTCCTTCACGTCTGACGGCAATATGCTGTGGGTGGGAACCGACGGACAAGGACTCTATTCGGTGCGGGGAGGACACGTTGTGCGTAATTATAAACTTCAAAGCAACAATTTGTTGTCGTTGGCACGCACATCCAGCGGACAGTTCAAGGTGGCCACATGGGGCAAAGGAATCCTGAATTTCGACCCTAAAACTGGCGCCTCTTCTGTCGAGAAGTTTGACGGATGGCCGCAGCCTTGTAACAATTTCTTCAGTTTGTCCATACTGTCAAATGGCGAGTTATGGGCTTGTCCGGCTAATGATGACTTATATATTAGCAGGAAGGGGAAATGGTATCGCCAACAACTGTCGGGTCCCCGCATTTTACCCGACAAGTGGATATACAAGGTGATATCGGGTGCAGATAACTCGCAATGGGTGCTGACAGCCAACTGTCTATGGCTGATAAAAGGGAACCGATATTATCCCTTGCTGCGGAATTTGATGTCGCAAAAAACGCATACACCCCTAGACCTGAACGATGCTGTGGTTGATGCAGATGGCTCCTTGATAGTAGCCACCAACAAAGGCGTTTTCCGATTCTCCAAAAATGGAGGCAAGCCCCAACTGCTGACCTTCTTGCCCAAGGCTGAATATCACGTTTTGCAGAAAGACAAAGACGGACTGTTCTGGCTGGCAGGTTCTGACGGCATTCTCTCCTTCTCCCTAAAGCGGCGTTCTTTCCGTTATTTGCCTGGTGATTGGTCAGATGCTTCCAAATATAGTTTTAACAACCGTGCCGGGTATTGTGATGCGGCGGGAAATCTGTATTTTGGCACCAACGGCGGGTATTTCCGATTTAATCCCCATACTGTACAGCCGTCCAATTCGAGTATTGGCTATTTCTCCTTTTCCGATTTATACATCAAGCGGGTGAGGGTGCGTCCCGGCACCGGTGTGCTGTCAGATGGAGGTTTGCCTGCTCTCGAGTCGCTGGATATTCCATACGACCAGACCGATATGGCTATCAGCGTGGATGTGGTGGATTATGATGAGCTTAGCCCCGTGCAGTGCCGTTATCGATTGGTGGGGCATGGAGATGTCTGGATAGAGATGGATAAAAACCGTCAAATCAGTTTCAATAGTTTGCCCAAAGGCGTTTATCATCTGGAGGTACAAGCCTATCGCCCCAATGAAAAGGGGGAAATGAAAACCATAAGTTTGCGTATCGAGGTTTTGCCTCCGTGGTGGGAGACATGGTGGTTCAGAATCTTGCTGTGTATGATGCTGGTGGGCGGAACTTTGGAGTTTTTCAGATGGCGGTTGCGCAATCTTACTGCCATGAAGGACGAACTGAAACGGCTGGTGGATGCCCGTACCCATCAGTTGAGCGAGGCCTTGGCCGATAAGGATCGGCTGATTTCAATGGTGGCGCACGATTTGAAGAATCCGATGTTTGCCATTGTGGGTGCCCTCACGGGGTTGAACAAGCATCAGGAACAGATGGAGAATGCGGAGCGGAAACACGTGGTGACTGAAGTCCTGGCTTCTGCTTCGGCCTTGCAGGGAGAAATGCAGAAACTGCTGGATTGGGCCCAAAGCGGGCAAACCGAGTTGGCATGGAATCCGACGAATGTGAATCTGGAATCGGCCACGCTCAATGTGCTACAGTTGCTGCATACTGTGATAGAACAGAAACAACTGAATCTGACCACCGATTTTGCAGCTAAGGTTTATGCAGTGGCAGATGCAAGGTCGGTGGAGGTGGTGATTCGAAATATTGTGAACAATGCCATCAAATTTACGCGAAAGGGCGGTTCAATAAAGATATCGGTAGAGACGTCTGATGATTTTGTGTGGATTTCTGTTGCCGACAATGGAGTAGGCATGGATGCAGAACAGCTGGCCAATCTGCAAGCAAGTGGTTATCATGAATCAACCCAAGGAACGGCAAACGAAAAGGGGACTGGACTGGGGTTCACACTGTGCCAGGATTATATGGCCCGCAACAATGGATTGCTGACGGTGAACAGCTGCGCAGGCAGTGGAACGACAGTAACAGCTTCATTCCCAGCTTCATCTGTGACCATAGTGCCACAGACAACACAGGCGCCAGAATCCGCTTATGTGATGTCGGCCGAAGACATGGCCCTGTTGGCAGGAAATACCATACTGGTGGTTGATGATGACCTTCTGATTTGCCGAAGTCTGGAATTTATGCTCGACAATTATGTGTCGGTGCAAGTGGCTTCAGATGGCCAGACGGCATTGGAAAAGACCGAACAGACCTTGCCTGATGTGGTACTTAGCGATGTGGATATGCCGGGCATGAATGGATTGGAACTGAGCAAGGCTTTGCTGAATACGCCTGCCACCTGCCATATACCTATTCTGTTTATTTCAGCCCGAAATGGCGATAAAGACCGCTTGCTGGGTTTGCAGAGCGGGGCCATTGATTATATAGCCAAGCCTTTCAGCCAGACCGAATTGCTGATAAAGTTAGTCAATATGCTGAGGCTCAGACAACGCCAGCAGCAGCGGGTGCTTGATTCGGTAGTGAACAAGACCACTCAGGGTGCTCCGTCGGAGGAGGGTGGAGAAAATGTGGATAAGGACCCTTTCCTGTCTTCGTTTAAAGAGATGGTGGAACGGGATTTTGCGGACAAACAGATGCAACTTGACACCATGGCGGAGAAGATGAATGTCAGTCAATCGACGCTTAGCCGCAAGATAAAGGCACTTACGGGCAAGTCTCCTGTCGATGTGTTAACCTCATTTCGGCTGAACAGGGCCAAACAGATGCTGGAAACAGCCTCTTCCGAGGTCCAGATTATAGACATTGCCTTGGCGGTCGGCTTTAACGATTCTTCTTATTTCACCCGTAAATTCCGGGAGAAATTCGGTTATACCCCTTCCAAACTAAAATAAAAACATTTGTTTTTTTCCCATTCTTTTTGGCTGTTTGTGTTATCTCTGTTTGTATCTGTTTTGTTGCGTTCTTCTCCCTCCAAACACGAAAATAAAGGCTTTGCGGGTGTCTATTGAGCAGAATTCAACAAAAATTGACTGGATTTTCATATTTTACAGAGGCTTCCTTTTATACCTTTGCATCAGGTCGAATCCTCTAAAAGGTTCGTCCTATATGCTTAATAAAGGAAGACTCAGTCAGCTTGTCATTGGACAAGGTGTTAACGGGATGAACTGTAGAGGAAACACCACTTCCTCGCAGATTCGAATATTTGAAATGAGTCAGCTTATCCTGTCATTTAAAGTCGAAATCACCACTTTGACTTTTATATTCAAATGCGGGAAAGCGTAATATCCAGGCTTTTTGCCACATCTTGTTAACAAAAGGGAGGCCGCACGTGAGTGCCGTCGCCCTTTTTTTGCTTGTTTTCGTTGAAAATTTATTGCTTTATTGCATTGCATTTCAATTTAATATGTATATTTGGCGAGCAAAACACAAGAATGTTGAAGATTCTTATGTTTGGTGTGTATTTTGTTTTACATATTTGTGTGGTATTAATAATGGTATGTATTGTTTCATTACAGGGGATGACCGCAATGTCATCAGTGTTTGTCTGAAACTAAATATAATTAATCATTCACGTTTTAAAAAAGGAGGTTTCTGCAAGTAAATTAAATTGAACTGTAAGGGATTCTCAAGTGGTGATACTTATAGCAGATGATGTATATAGAATCGTATCGAAAGCCGGTTGTTGTGTTTTTGTGGTGATAAGCACAAATGTCGGGCGTGGTGCGAAAAACATTTGCTCCTGTTCTACTATAATCAGTTTTCTCTATCAGGAAGTGCGGAGAGAAGAATCTGGAGTCCCATTCAGAAAAGAGTCAGACAAGAGTCTTATTAGGTAGACTCGGCGTCTTGTCTGGTAAAAGCACTCAAAATGGTCTGCCTTTATTAAGCATTAAAAAAATGAAAAAATTTTTATTATCCGTCATGGCGGCGGTGCTGACGTGTGTGTCAGGTTTTGCTGCTACGGGGTTCCACACCAGTGGAACCAAATTGCTGGATGCCAATGGCAATGAGTTTGTCATGCGCGGGGTCAATTATTCCTATGCGTGGCAAAAGGGAAACGAGAGTACTGTGATTCCTGCGGCCAAACGCCAAGGATGTAACTGCGTGCGCATCCAAATATCTGATGGCACCAAGTTCGGACCTGCCACTACGGCCGACGAGGTGACCAAACTAATCAAACTATGCGAGGACAACAAATTGGTTTGCATTCTGAATATACAGGATGAGCTGGGCGTTGATGATATCAGCGCGCTGATGCGGGCTGCCAACTATTGGGCCAATAATCTGTCCAGCGCGGTCAAAGGGCATGAGAGCACCACCATTGTGAACATAGAGAATGAATGGGATGCCACATGGGAGAGTGACAACTGGGCCAAAGGTTATGAACAGGCCATACCTGCCCTCCGCAATGCCGGTATAGCAAATACGCTGATGATTGACTGTGCAGGCTATGGACAGTACCCAAACGCCATTTGGGAAAAAGGTGCTGATGTGCTTGCAGCCGACAAACTGAGCAACACGATGTTCTCCATACATATGTATGAGTGGGCCTCGTATGAGCAACCGGCTACCGCAACTGGCAGCAAGGTGAAAACATCCATAGACAAGGCGCTGGGCGTGAATGCTCCTCTTGTTATTGGTGAGTTCGGTTATAAGCATAAGGATGGAGCTGTTGACTATCAGACCATCATGGATTATTGTACCGAAAAAAATGTAGGCTATCTGGGCTGGTCGTGGACTGGCAACGGTGGTGGCGTGGAATTTCTTGATATGTTCTCCGATTATACCGATAACAATATGGAGGAGAATGGCAAGATTATCATTCTCGGCAAAAACGGCATAAAAGAGACTTCAAAAGAATGTTCAGTTTTCGGTGGAACTACAACACCTGTCGTTCCAGTGGACCCAGTTACGCCTACCAGCACGGGTTTCCACATAAGCGGAACAAAATTGCTGGATGCCAATGGCAACAATTTCATTATGCGTGGTGTCAACTATTCGTATGCGTGGCAGCATGGCGATTGCAGTATCGCCCAATCTGTCATTTCTGCTGCGAAACGTCAAAAAGCAAATTGTATCCGTATCAATCTGTCGGACGGTGAAGTTTATGCGAAAACATCGGCAGCCGAACTGACCAAACTGATTCAGCTTTGCAAAAACTATAATCTGATAGCTATTGTCAATACGCATGACGAGACAGGCAGCTCCAAAACCAAGGATTTGGAGAAAGCTGTTGCCTATTGGAAAGAAATGAAGGAAATACTGAATGCCAATACAGCTTATGTGATAGTCAATGTTTCCAACGAATGGTATGGTCCATGGGAGAGTGACCCCTGGGCCGCTGGATATGTGACCGCTATCAAGGAACTTAGGGATGCGGGTATCAAAAACACCCTTCTGATTGATTGTGCCGGTTATGGCCAATATCCTCAGTCTATTGTAGATAAAGGCTCAACAGTGTTGGCTGCAGATGCTGACAAAAACACTCTCTTTGCTATCCATATGTATGAATATGCGGCTCCTGATGCCACACCCGACAAGGTGAATACGGCCATTGATGGAGCACTGGGCATTGGAGCTCCCGTTGTTATTGGTGAGTTCGGTTATGCCCATTCGGGCAACAAGATAGCCTATCAGCGCATCATGGACTATTGCAAGGAAAAAGGAGTTGGCTATATGGGCTGGTCGTGGACTGGCAACGATGCTGCCAACGCCGAACTGGATATGTTTGCCGACTACACAGATAGCAATATCAAGGAAAATGGCAAACTCATCATCAATGGTACCAATGGTATTGCTGCTACTTCAACCGAATGCTCAGTGTTCAGCAACCATTCCATTGTAACTACCACAATTGATGTCTGCCCCTCTTCCTCCTCAACTACCGATACCTCTTCCTCAGTCATTTGGTCTGGCAACTTTAATGCTGGCAGCTGGACCAACCTGCTGGCCATCGACGGTTCCTATTTCAACAATGCCAAGGCAGGTCAACAGCTGGTGTTCAAGACCAGTGCCGCCACTGGCGAAATCCAGATAGATTATGGAACGGAAAGCAGTTTTGAAAAAATTGTCGATTATGACAATTTTACCAATGGCACCTATACGTTGACTTTGACCGATGAAAATATTGCGCAACTCAAGAAGGGCCTGATAGTAAAAGGTCATGACTATACACTCACTTCGGTAGAGATATCTTCCTCTTCGAAAGGTGGTGGCAATACGGGTGGCGTTACCTGTGAGGATATCGATTTCGCACTGTACGATACAGCTTGTGTTTGGCGTGGCAAAGTCGATTTGGGTTCATGGACCAATTTCGCCTCAGTCAGCGGAGACCGCATGTGCGATGCGCAAGTTGGTGATGCTCTTTATATACAGTATACCATCTCGGCTGATGCTACCGACAAAAAGCCGGCGGAACTTCAAATCTCTAACTGGAGATTCGGCAAGTGTCTGGCCAAGACTGGAGAAGAACCTTATGTGATTGTGAGCAATTGTGATCATTATGTGCTCAATATATCAGACGCCGATGTGCTGGAGACCATCAAGACAGCTGAGTTGCCGGGTATCCGCATCAAGGGTCAGAACTGCACCGTTACTGCTATTTATCTGATAGCCAAGAAAGGAACAAACAGTGATATTGCTGCCAAATATGTGGCAAAACAAATGGACAAAACCACGCTCAACTGTATGAACGGGTGGGGCAGTGCTGATGACATACTGAAAGTGTTGCCTAGCAATGAGGTGCTTGCCACAGCCAAAGTTGGTGACAAAATCCGTATCAATTTCTCCGACTACAAGACAGACCCATCGTCTACTGTTCAGGTACAGTTGGCAGCCATGCCCGACTATACATATCTGCATGATGGCAATACCAAGAATCCAGAATGCAACGGTAGCGACTGTTACTACTTTAAGATAGAGACAGCAGAGGACCTCAAGCTGATAAAGCAGGGCTTTTGTGTAAAAGGCAATGGAGTGCAGATTGGGTCCATTGATTTGCTGGTGAAGAGTGCGGATGCTTCTGATATTGAAAATGTTGCTTCTGACAGAATTGATATTATTGATTTCAGCAAGCCTTACGATGTATACAATGTATATGGACAGAAATTGTACCATATAGGCAATGCAGGAGAACATCGTATATACATTTTGCACCAAAATGGCAAGTCTTTTAAATTGATGCGATAACAGAGGCGAGTTAGCTTCGTGTTTTAATAGTTTTTTTAAGTGAGTTCCTTCTTTACACCGTGAGGCGTAGAGAAGGAATTTTTTGTCTGCAATAATTTTCGATAATTATTCGAGTCTTTGTTCTCCGTCAAAGTACAGAGCCTTTTATTCCGTCCGTTGGCGCATTGTGCATGGAAAGAAGAACTTGTATTCTCTTATTCATTTCGTAATTTCAAAATAGAAGTGCAAAATAAAT
>CALMUD010000059.1 GCA_937872735.1 uncultured Bacteroidales bacterium | reverse complement strand
AAGTCTTTTATGGATTTTTTGTTTTCTCTTAAATCGGCTTCTTCTTTGTCCATAAACTTTTCTGTGTCAATAGAATCGGCATCTACTAAACATGAGAATAATATTCTTATTAGATGGTTTATGTCTTGCTTGTCAAATCCTTTTTTCTGAGTTATTGTGAGATCTTGAGCGATTGGATTGCTTTTTATATCTTTAGGCATCGGTGCTTTCATCTTTTTTTCAAAATCTCCGACGTCATCCAATCCAGAATGGTGTCCCATAATGGGGGGACTAAGAAATATGTATTCTTTGGGGTATATCTTCTTAGCTGCTAATGCTCCTACATAGGCATGGTTTACATGCGTATATGTTTTTTTTTCGTATCCACTTACGCATCTTATATAATTTTGAAAGTTTTTTTGTTCTTTCCCTAGATCGTGCAGCTCTCCTAAAACTTCACCCCACTTTGCAAAACCAAACTCTGCTGAAAATTTTGAGGCCAAGGTTGCTACTCCCTTACTATGTTCCTCGTTTGTTTGTATAGTGTGGTCTACGGACGATATATTAATATGTGAAATTATTATTTCTTTTTCCATGTTTTTGTGTGGTTCTTGACGCTATTCAAAGATAGTGAATTTTTATGTTATACAAAATACGTTGTAGTACATGTTAAACATTTTATGCATTCTCCTCCTCTGTTCTGTTGGCTATTTTTTCCACATCTATTTGTGTTTTTTCTATGTTGTCAGCCATTTGAGCAAAAACATTGACAAACGCAAATGACAGTACTCCTATTATCAGAGCGCCCACACCACTAAGTATAATACTTATCTCTACATCTTCATTTTTTATGCCCAAAGCCAGAGCAGTGAAAAATGATATAACACCAGCTCCCAAGAGGAAGAACGAAAATACTTTTAAAATCTTTGTTGCTTTCATTATTTTCTAAATTTTCATACGGAGACCTGCCCCCACGAAAGGGACTTCTGATTTCCATTATATTGATTATTAATTTTCCTATCACTCCTCCGAAATCTCACGGTCAAAAAAATCGGCCACCAGAAAATTCATTGTTGTGTCCGATGCAAATGTATAAGAGAAATTTTGCAAATCCAAATATATTCTCTGTTTTTCGTTCTCCTTCTTATTCCAAATGGTGCGATTAAGTAAAATAAAATATATAAATATTTCAATTCCTCTATATGAGGTGCGATTAAGTAGTGTGCAAAAGTAGTGATTTTTTTTGATTTAAATGATATGGGGAAACCTATCGTTGTTGCCAGTTAAGGTAGTGCTTTTGTAAGCAATTCACAAAAGCTATGCAAAAATATAATATTTATAGGCCTTCTTGTTTGTTACCCTATTTTGCACTAAATTTGAATGAAAAGAAAAGGAAAATGAGACAAATAATTGTGTTATTCATGCTGCTTTTGCCGCTTTTTGCCGCAAAAACGAAAGGGGGGGCGTGCGATGCCGACCTTTTGTGCAAATGCCCGTGCAAGCATCCCTATTGCGAGCCCTGCAATCGTTGCGCATTTTATCATCACCATTTGTGCGAGTGCAAATGCCATAATCCGGACACATATCCGTATCCCGAGGATGACCTTGCATTTGCGTATGACTGCTGTGATTCGTGTAAGGCCTATCACGATAATCTGAGGGATATGCAGTGGTATGACCCCATTACCGGGAAACTCGACCCACCTCTATACGACGCACCCCGCCAGGCGAAGAGAACTCAATCTCGACAGAAGGCGTATCGTCATCAAAAAAGGCTGCGCCATTAGTCGCAGCCTCTCATCATTTTCCGTAAAATCCTAGTCAATCTTCCTTTTCCATCATCATCAGAGCGCCAAACAGGCAGCCCAAGCCAGCGCCCACCATGGCCGAGGTCTTGGCCGGGGCACCGAACATCTGGGCCAGGCTGATGCCCGCCATTGCTCCCACACCAGCCGCCTGTGCGGCATTTGTTATCATTTGCTGGCTGTCAGCCGGCAGGGTGGTATTTCCCTTCTTTTCCATAAAAAATCTTTCCATCTGTTCTTTTTGTTTAATGTTGATGCAAAAATGCAAAGCACCTCGGCAGATAGTCTGCCGAGGTGCAAAGAATATTGATTTTTTATGTTTTTTTACAGCAATCCCAGATGTTTCTCGATGGGCAGTCCGCAGTTCTTGTCCTTGTTGTCCTTGTTGAGGGCCACCATGGAGCCCACGGCGTCCATGGCAGCCTGCGTGCTCAGCTCCAGTTTGTCGCCACGCAGCAGATGTCCGAACAGCACGGCCGAAAAAGTGTCGCCAGTGCCAGGAAAATGGGCAGCCACCATGGTGAAAGGCAGGAAAAAGTATTGACCGCAGTTGTGGTTGTAGCCTGCCACCACATCCTGTCCGTCCACCTTCATGCTTGTCACCACCACCGACTTGGCACCGATGCCGCGCAGAGCGTCAATCAGCACCACTGCCTGCTGGCGGCTCACCCCCTTGCTGGCGTATTCGGTACCCGTGAGATAGGCCGCCTCGGTGTAGTTGGGCACTATCAGGTCGGCCACCGCCACCATCTCGCGCATCATCGCCACACGGTCGGGCGTCACGCTGTTATACAGTTTGCCGTCGTCGCCCATGATAGGGTCCACCAGTATGGGGGTGCCCAGGTGCGCCTGCTCCTTGCAATAGTCTGCCACCAGGCGAGCTTGGCGTTCCGACACGATGAAACCCGTGGCGATGGCGTCAAAATGGAATCCCAGCTCTTTCCACACCGGAAAGACGCCCGCCATATAGTCGGTGGTCTCCATGATGTTGTATTTTCCATAGTCCAAAGTGTTGGATACCAAAGCGGTGGGCAGGTTATATACCGAGATACCCATATACGACAGAATGGGCAGCATAGCCGCCGTGGCCACCTTGCCATATCCTGCCATATCGTTGATGAGCAATATCTGTTTCATTACCGTTCTTTTAGTTTTGCTGCAAAGGTAGCAACAATTTCGGGTTTTGCTTATCCCACAGATGTGGTAAATGCCTTCCGCTATTTGGCATCCTCGGCGGTCTGATACATGGCTATGGTCTCGCTCTCCTCATTCTTGTTTATTTTCAGGGGGGTGACGGGCCGCAGGGCGTAAGGCTCCTTGCGTGTAGGAATCCAGTTGAACTGGTCGCACTTGCGGACGGGCGACAGAATGGTGAGCAGGTTGCCTTTCAGATAGGCCATCCGCTCGTAGGTGGCGGCATAGGCTCTGGGCTGGTAGGCGGCTGTCAGCACGTTGCGGCCGTAGGCTGTCTGATAGGGCAGGCCGAAGAGGGCGCACACGGTGGGCAGCAGGTCAATCTGCGAACAGACTTTCTCCACCAACTGTGGCTTGATGAGGTGAGGCGCATACACCAGGGCGGGTATGTGATATTTGTCAAGAGGCAGCTCCACCTTGCCCGCGCTTGATGCGCAGTGGTCTGCCACTATGATGAACACGGTATTGGCAAACCAGGGCTGCTGGCTGGCCTCCTTCATGAATTGTCCCAGAGCATGGTCACTGTATTCCACACCCTCGTCGCGTCCGTGGCGTTTGCTGCGGTAGCTGGCCGGGAAGGTGAAGGGGCGGTGGTTGCTCACACTCATGATGTGAACAAAGAAAGGCTTTTTTGTGCCCGCTTTGACCGTACACACTTGCATGGCCTTGTGGTAGATGTCGGCATCGCATACGCCCCAGATGTTGCCAAATGTGATTTCGGAAGGTTTGTAGCAGTTCCGGTCCACTATCTCGTAACCGTTGCCACCGAAAAAGGCTTTCATGTTGTCAAAACTGCTCTCTCCGCCATACACAAAAGTGGAGGTGTAGCCCAGCTTTCGCAGTTGTTCACCTGCGGTGAGATAGCGGCTCACGCCCTCCTGCCTGATTCGGCTCTCGCCAGGTGATGGGGGCAATGACAGCGACAGCGCCTCCAGTCCACGCACCGTGCGGTTGCCTGCCGCAAACAGCTGGTCGAATGCCAGACTGTGGTGGTACAGCGTGTCGAGCGTGGGGGTGAGGTGACTGCGGTTGCCAAAGCGTTGCAGGCTGCTGCCGCTCATGCTCTCCATTGTTACCAGCACTATGTTGGGGTGTTGTGTTTTGGCGCCGCTTGCAGGAGCTGCCGCGCTGTTGTCTATTTTGTTCTCATCTGACAGTATCTGCCGGGCCTGACTGGCTGGCAGGGTGGTGTAGAAGTCGTGATACGACAATTTGTTGCTGGTGAAGGCTTGCAGAAACTTGTAGGGCCCGTCGGCCTGCAGTTCGTTGGCATACTGGTTGTTGCTGTTCTGCCAGCGGGTGTTGACGGGCAAGAGCACTATGGCTGCGGCCAGGGCCACTGCATAGGCGGGCAGGCACCGCAACTGCCATTTGCCCTCCTGGCAGGTGTCCACTTGGCTGATTTCTTTCCATAACCCGAAGCGGATGATGACGGCTACCACTGTTGCCACACCTATTGTGATGGCAGTGCAGGGATATGACTCCAGCACGTTGCCTATCAGCTCGTTGGTATATATCAGGTAGTCCACAGCCAGAAAGTTGTAGCGCACTCCGAACTCGTCCCAGAAGCAGTATTCGCCTATCGCGTTCAGCAGTATCACCACCAGATAGAGCGCAACCAGCAGGGTAAGGCTCGTCTTGCGCCATTTGCTTTGCAACTGTGGGCGATAGGTGCGCAGGGCAAAACTTACCAGCCAAAAGGCGATGAGCACGATGGCCACCAGGTTGGCGTCGCTGTTATACTGTTTCACCACCGAGTTGCCGAATATGGAGTAGAGCAGCAGCAGGGCCAGCAGCCCTAAATGGATGTACGATGACGGTTTCTGAGTTTTCCCTTTCCAGATGGTCAGCATGAACAGGGCGATGGGCAGATAGGCCGCGGTGAACATCAGTCCGTTGTTGATGGCTCCCAGCACAAATATTTTCACCCATTCCATTGCACTGAAACTCAGGTCAGCGGTCTGGTCGTCCATCAGCAGCACTATCCGTATAATGGTCTCAATGACGATGACGAGTGTTAATAGTTTCAGGTAGAGGCCTGTGAATATTTTTGTGCCCGATTGCGGCTGTTGGCTGCTTCCGTTTTCTCCTTCCTCTTTCGGGAGGGAGCGACTACTGTCTTTTTTTGAAAAAATCATGTTTGTACTTATGCTAGTTTCTTTGGTGTCTTTTGCGTTCTTGTTACATTACGGATAAGACGCCATAAAGTTACATAAATAACAAATTATTTTTTGTGTTTCCTATGGTTTTTATACCTTATGGAGTGTCAAAGTTTCCTTTTTTGTCAATCAGACCGTCCTTGTCGGCTTTTGGGCACAGCTGCGCGTTTTTTCGTTATCTGAAATCCTTGGGTGAGCAGCCCACTTCCTTTTTAAAGTATTTGCCAAAGAACGACTGATTGGGGAAATGCAGCCTTTCGCTGATTTGCTGTATGGTATATTCGCAGCTCTTCAGCATCGTCTTGGCATCCAGTATCACATAGTCGCGTATCCAGTCGGTGGGGTGGCGGCCTGTTATCTCCTGCACAATTCGCGACAAGTATTTGGGCGACAGGCACAGTTCATCGGCATAATAGCTTACGCTGCGCTCGTTCTGGTGATGCTCGTGCACCAAGTCTAGAAATTTATGTAAAATGTCTTCCTTCCGGCTGGGTTTGCGTGCCGTCTGTTGTTCCTCCTCCATTCCTTGCAGGGTGTAGCTGCCCATCACTCTCAGATAGCCGTCCAGAATTTCCTCCTTGTGCTGAGTGTCGGGGTCGTTCAGCACCTCGCGCATCTGCTCATAGATGCTGATAAAGCGTTGCATGTGTTTCGCTCTGAGTTTTATTTTGGTGGGCTGGTAGTGCAGCTTGTTTTTCATGGCGTTGCCCAAGCTGGTCTGGGCATAGCGTATTGCATCGTCAGAGAATGCCACCAAACCCAATTCCGACCCCTCTTCCAGATGACTGTATTCGCCTATGGTGCCAGGTACCAGTATCAATATCTCGTTCTCGTTCAGTGAATAGTCTTCCAGGTTCAGCCGGATGTCCATTCTGCCGTGTTTGCAGAACAGGAGCAGCGAGAACATCAGCCTCACCAGCAGAGGTTCGTTATGATTGCTGTCAGATCGGTTTATTTGATTCCTCATTTCTGATGGGGTGCCTACGCCCAGGTTGTCGTCCAGTATCATGATGTCTTTCCAGTTGAGCTTATGGCTGCTGTTGGGTATCATGCTGAATATCAATTTCTCTATTTTCTGTTCCATTTTTCGTCCTGTTTTTTTGTTTTCACTGCAAATATGGGAAAACTATTATCAATATATTGGTCAAAATGTGACTATTGTTAGTTGATTGATACTATTTGACCAATATTTTATATCTGTTCTTATCCATTTAAACTTCAAATGCGGAATTTTTCTGTTGTTTTTGGTCAGATTCATGTATCTTTTATACCTTATTATTATGGTAGTTGTCCGCTGCATTTGTCCCGTTATTTGTGCTGTTCGCCTAGTCCACTTAGAGCCATTCGCTATTTTTTTCTTCTTTTATTTCGCTATCCACAACTTTTTTGCTAAATTAGCACCCAATTTTGGGTTAAACATTAATTAGTATAAAAAATAACATAAAATATCATTTAAATTAAATGGCTACATTAGAGAGAATCAGAAGCAAAGCCGGCCTGTTGATTTTTATCATCGCCTTTGCCCTCTTGTGCTTCATTATTGGTGACTTCCTTACCAGTTCCACTACTTTGTTCAACATGTCAAAGAATGTGGTTGGTAAAGTGGATGGTGAGAAACTTTCGATTGAGGATTTCACGCAACAGTCTGAAACGTTTGCTGATGTCCAGAAAATGCAGAACCCACAGCCCGTTTCTGATGCTGAAAACAAGGATATGACCTGGAACAACTATATGCAGGGCGTATTGTTGAAGCATGAGGCTGAGGCTGCTGGCATCACTGTCACAGCTGCCGAGTTGACCGACCAGACTGTCGGCCCTAACACCCACCCTATGCTTCGTCAGTGTCCGCTGTTCTTCAATCAGGAGGGACAGTTCGACAAGTCCATTTTGTTGCAGGTGTTCCAGTTCATTCAGAAGGATCCAGCTTCGGTTCCTGATGATAGCCGCGAAAACTTTGTGGAGCAGCAGACCAAGGTGAACAATATGTGGATGTTCTGGGAGAACAACCTGAAGGATGAAATCCTTTATGAAAAAGTGGTCAACCTTGTTGGCAAGGCCATGTCAGCTCCAAAGGCTGAGGTCAAGATTCTTGCCTCTCTCTCTTCTAATGAGTACGATGCGCTGGTTGCCAGCCGTCCTATCGCCTCAATCGCCGATAAGGATGTGAATGTATCTGACCAGGAGATGCAGGACTATTATAACAAGATGAAAGATTTCAAGTTCAAGACCGAGGGTTATCGCAACCTGCAGGTTGTGCTTTATCCTATCCAGCCTTCGCAAAATGACTATAAGGAAGCCAAGGCGCAGGTTGATGGACTCAGACATCAGCTTGATTCCATTTCGGATAACAAACAGTTGAAACTTCTTTTCGAAAGTTCTTCTGAACATTCCTATCCTTTCACAGACGTCTATCGTAAGGAATCGGATATGGACCGCGCTTTCGCGTCGTTCGCTTTCTCCAGTCCTGTAGGCACTGTTTCTGATGTCATTCTTGATGGCGATATGTTCAAGACCGCCAAGGTGCTGGGAGCTGCAACTTCCCGTCCTGACTCAGTAAAGGTGAGCATGATTGCCCTTCAGGGCAAGGATGAGGCCGATTGCAAGAAGCGTGCCGATAGCGTGATGGCTGCCATCAAGGCCGGTGCCAAGTTTGAGGATATGCTAAAACTTTCTGCTGATAAGGCTTCTGCCCAGAAACAGGGAGACCTGGGCTGGCTCCGTGAGGGAACCATCTCGATGGAAGGATTTGACGACAAGGCTTTTACTGCCAGTGTCGGCACCGTATTCTCTGTCAGCAACAAGCAGGCTTCTTTCGTCATCAAGGTGACAGACAAGACGGCTCCGGTCCGCAAGGCAAAGGTGGCTGTGCTCGCCGTCAAGTTTGAGCCTAGCTCCGCTACCAACGACAGTATCTATAATCTGGCCAACCAGTTCGCTACCAAGAATAAGAACATCAAGTCGTTCCTTGCTTCTGCCAAGAAGCAGAATCTGATGGTCCGTCCTCTTACCAATTTGCTTCAGAACCAGCCTACCACTTATGTGCTGCAGGATTCTCGTAACATCATCAAGTGGGCTTGGGATGAGAACACCGCGGAAGGCAGCGTGTCAGAAGTATTTGACGTGCCTGGCTGCTATGTGGTAGCTGCAGTGCAGGATGCTGTGGAAAAGGGTGTCGTACCTTTCGAAAAGGCTAAGGAACAGATTAAGACAGAACTGATGAAGCAGAAGAAGGCTGACAAGCTGGTGGCTATGCTCAAGGGTGTCAAGAGCCTGAGCGCTGTCGGCAAGATTGATACTGTAAAGGCAGTCAATTTCTCTGCCAACAATTTGGACAAGGCCCTTATCGGTGCCATTACCGTATCTAAGGTCAATCAGCTTTCTAAGCCAGTCAAGGGAGAGAATGCAGTCTATATGTTCCAGACTACGGCTTGCCGCAAGTCTCAGGTTCCTGCTATCGACCAGCGCTCGGTCAACCAGCTCATCATGATGTCGGCTAGCCGTGAGTTCCTCGATGCTGCCAAGGATAAGGCTGACATTGTTGACAACCGTTACAATTTCTATTGATTCTTAATGGGGGTCTCCCTTCGGGAGGTACCTGATAGTCGGTCGTTGACCGGTTATTTTATATAACTAATATGGAGTAGAAGTGAATCTGTTTTCGCTTCTACTCTGTTTTTTAAAACTACTTTCGTTTGATGGAACAATTATTGGGTAAGACCCTTGACCAGCTGAAGCAGGTGGCTGCTTCGCTTGATATGCCGGCATTCACTGCCAAGCAGATGGCTGATTGGCTTTATAAGAAAAAGGTGGACAACATTGACAAAATGTCGAACCTCTCATTGGCCAACCGACAAAAACTTTCGGCACACTTTGAGGTGGGGGTGTCCCTCCCTGTGGATGTGAAGGTGAGCCAGGATGGCACCAAAAAGTATCTTTTTGCTGTGAACGGCGGCAAATTTATCGAGACGGTCTTTATCCCCGATAAGGATAGGGCCACGCTGTGCGTGTCGTCGCAGGTGGGTTGCAAAATGAATTGCCTCTTCTGCAATACCGGCAAGCAGGGCTTTTCGGGACAACTGTCGCCTGCCGACATCATGAACCAGATGCAGTCTATTCCCGAGACGGACAAACTCACCAATGTGGTGTTTATGGGTATGGGCGAGCCTATGGATAATGTGGAGACCGTGTTGCAGGTGCTGAAGGTGATGACTGCCGATTATGGCTATGGGTGGAGTCCCAAGCGCATCACAGTGTCGTCGGTGGGGGTGTTGCCCGGCCTGAGACGATTCTTGCAGGAGTCAGACTGTCATTTGGCTATCAGTCTGCACAATCCTTTCCCCGATGAGCGCGAGAGCATCATGCCTATTCAGAAGGCATATCCCATTCAGGAGGTGATTGACGAAATAAAAAAACATGATTTTTCGGGCCAGCGCCGAGTCTCTTTTGAATATATCGTATTCAAGGGCTTCAACGATAGTCATGCCCATGCCGCCGAAATAAAGAATCTGTTGGGCGGACTTATCTGCCGTGTCAATCTCATCCGTTTCCACTCGGTGCCGGGCGTCCCGCTGGTGGGGGCTCCTATCAATGAGATTGTCACTTTTGAACAGGCCCTCGTGAGGCGACACATCAACACAACTATCCGCCACTCGCGCGGGGAGGATATCTGGGCTGCTTGCGGTCTGCTCTCCACCCTCAAGCAGAATGGCAAGGGCTGACATTATGATGTTCTCCCCAAAATGTTTTATATTTGCGTACTTATGATAATTTCAAATTGAATATGAAGAAGATTTTTCTTTTCGGTAGCCTTGCGCTGCTGATGTTGTTCTCCTCTTGTTCGGAAAAGGGAAAAAGCCTGTTGCCTACTGTCACTGGCTCTGCTTTTGATATGCTGGTAGTGGGCAGCCCCAAGGCCTGGAACGATTCTGCCGGACGTTCACTCCAGGAGGTTTTTACGGCCCCTATACCTTGCCTGCCAGAGGCTGAGGCTAACTTTAATGTGATATTCATTCCCGTCACCTCGTTTGACCATGTGGTCAAGCCTGCACGCAACATCTTTTTCTACGAGATTGACCCCAACAGATATACCAAGGGCTCTATCCATTTTTCAGAGGATCTTTGGGCGCATCCGCAAGCCGTGGTTAAAGTCACGGCTCCCGACCAGCATACTTTCATTGAGACCGTCAAGGAGAACCAGACCAAGATTCTCCGCTTCTTCACTACTGCCGAGGAGGAACGTGCGCTCAACTATTACAAGTCGTATCAGAATATGAATATCGAAAAGCAGGTGCAGTCGCTTTTCGGTGTCGGTATGATTGTTCCTGGCAATCTGGACAAATCAAAGGTTGGAAAGAATTTTATCTGGATTTCCAATGCCAATCCCGATATGACGCAGAATCTGCTGGTCTATTCGCGTCCTTATGGCTCCACCCGCGATTTTGAGGTCAAGCGTCTGCTTGCTGTGCAGGACTCCTTTACCCGCATTTACGTTCCAGGCCCAAGCCGTGGTTCCTACATCGCTTTTGAGCCGAAAGTACAGCCCGTATCCGAGGTGCTCGATAACGACTATTCCGACTATTGTGTCGAGGTGCGTGGTTTGTGGCGTTGCATCGGCGATGTGATGGGTGGACCGTTTGTCAGTCGCAGCTATTTGTCGGCCGACCACAAGAACATCATCACTTCAGTGGCTTTTATTTACGGCCCAGGACACGACAAACGCAATGTATTGCGTATGCTGGAGGCGTCCGCTGGCTCGCTCAGGGTTAAATCGGCCCAATCAGCTCCCGCTGACAGCATCCCTGACAAAAAATAGGATTTCTTCCTAATTTATGTTATTTTTGCATTAATACATATCGCCATTTCCTCTGCTTTCCAGCTCGGGACATGGCACAAGGAAATACAATTTTTTATGGAAAACGGAAAATTGAAAGTCGGCATCACGCAGGGCGACATCAACGGCATCGGGTATGAGGTCATCATCAAGACGCTGGTTGATACCCGCATCAACGACTTCTGCATACCTATCGTTTATGGTTCGTCCAAAGTGGCGGCTTTTCACCGCAAAACTCTTGGTATAGAGAATTTTAATCTTAATGTTATCAACGACCCATCTGAGGCCAACTCCAAACGTTCCAATATCATCAACTGCGTTGATGACGAGGTGAAAGTGGAACTCTCCAAATCAACTCCAGAGGCGGGCAAGTCTGCCTTTATGGCTTTGGAACGTGCCACCGATGACCTACAGAAAGGACTTATCGATGTGCTGGTTACCGCTCCTATCAACAAGAAGAATATCCAGTCGGATTCTTTCCATTTTCCTGGACACACCGAATATTTGGAACAGAAACTCGGCAACGGACACAAAGGGCTGATGCTGATGGTCAGCGACGTGATGAAGGTGGCAGTGGTCACCGGTCATGTGCCGCTCCGCGATGTCTATCGTTACATCAATGTGGACAATATCGTTGAGAAACTTGAAATATTTTCACAGACGCTGAAGGTCGATTTCAATATCGGCCGTCCACGTATTGCTGTGCTGGGCCTTAATCCGCATGCCGGCGATAACGGTCTGCTGGGTACGGAGGAACAGGACGCCATCATTCCGGCTATCAAGAAGGCCAATGAACAGGGCATTCTCACTTTTGGCCCTTTCCCGCCCGACGGTTTCTTCGGCGCAGGCAGTTTCAAGAGTTTTGACGGCATTCTGGCTATGTATCACGATCAGGGCTTGGTGCCTTTCAAGTGTCTGGCCATGGATTCGGGAGTCAATTTTACGGCAGGGTTGCCAATTATCCGCACTTCGCCCGACCACGGCACTGCCTACGACAAGGCTGGGGTGGGTGAGGCTTCGCCTGAATCTTTCCGCGAGGCCCTTTATTTGGCGTGTGATATTTATGCCAATCGCCAGCGGTTTGCCGAAATATCGAAAAATCCGCTCAAAAAGCAGAAAGAGGGTAATATGTCGGGTTATCGACAGGGCGGACGACGCAATGCTGACAATGCCTCTGTTGAACCTGCCGACGAGACTCCTATTGATACTTCCGACAGTGCCGACAACACCGATATCATCGACATTCCGCTTGTCTGATTCTTTTATTCTTTCCTTAATTTGAAGTAGTATTTAATGACTATTGCCGAATTACAACAGGTGAAACAGCGCTTTGGCATCATTGGTGCCGATGCGGGCCTTAACAGGGCCATAGATGTGGCTGTGCAGGTGGCGGCTACCGATTTGTCTGTACTTGTTACCGGGGAGAGTGGTGTGGGTAAGGAAAATTTCCCTAAAATAATACATAATTACAGCGCCCGTAAGCATGGATTGTATATCGCGGTCAACTGTGGCGCCATTCCTGAAGGTACTATCGATTCAGAACTCTTTGGTCACGAAAAAGGCTCTTTTACGGGTGCAATATCTGACCGTAAGGGGTATTTTGAGGTGGCTGACGGGGGTACAATCTTTCTGGATGAGGTGGGCGAGATGCCCCTTACCACCCAGGCCCGATTGCTGCGTGTGCTAGAGGCGGGAGAGTTTATCAAGGTGGGTTCCAGCAAGGTGCTCAAGACGAATGTCAGGGTCATTGCCGCTACCAATGTGGATATGCCGCATGCCATTGCAGAGGGCCGATTCCGAGAGGATTTGTATTACCGCCTTAATTCAGTACCGATTCACATACCGTCGCTGCGTGAGCGCAAGTCTGACATTCCTCTCCTTTTCCGCAAATTTGCGAACGATTTTGCCGAAAAATACCGTATGCCTGCTGTCCACCTTACCAGTGATGCGCAGGATGCCCTGGTCCGTTATTCTTGGCCTGGCAATGTGCGGCAGCTCAAAAACATTACAGAACAGATTTCGGTGTTAGAGCAGGAACGTGAGGTGTCGAAGGATAAGCTGTTGATGTATCTTCCGCTGGAGGAGGAACTCAACAAGCTGCCTGTCTTGTCGTCCTCATCTTCTTCGCAGAGTGGTGCTGATTCTTCTTCCAAAATGTTTGACGGGGAACGAGAAATGCTCTATCAGGTCCTTTTTGACATGAAGAAGGATATGAACGACTTGAAAAAGCTCGTCAATGGCATGATGGGGAAGGCCAATGTGGAGGTGAATGATGCTGATGTGGATAGCTTGCAGCGTTTTGCCGCAGAACAATATCCGCAATCTTCCGCATCTTCGCCTTCGGTCCCTGCGCATGTGCCTGCTGCCCAGCCACAGGTAAATCCTATCGTCATAAATAACAACAGTGTCTCTTCTTCTCCTTTGAAGGTGAAACCTAACGACATTCAGGACACGGAGGAGTATGTTGAGGATGTCAGCCGCTCGCTTGACGATATGGAGCGGGAGATGATAAAAAAAGCCCTCGAACGGCATAACAACAAACGCAAACTTGCCGCCCGAGACCTTAAGATTTCTGAACGGACCCTTTATCGCAAAATCAAGGAATACGGCCTCGAATAAGGCCAGTGCTGCTTTATATTTATATGCTAATTAGAATGAACAAACAAAGATTGCTTTTCCCCCTGCTGCTGTTGCTTACGGTCCTTACCTCTTGTCTGGTATCCTATAAGTTTAACGGCACTTCCATCGATTATACCAAAATCAAAACCATTTCGGTGGTTGATTTCCCCAATCAGGCTTCGCTTGTCTATCCGGCTTTGGCGCCTGAGTTTAACGAAAAACTCAAGGATGAATATTCCAGCAAAACGCGCCTTAAACTGGTCCCTCGTGATGGAGATCTTCAGGTGTCGGGCGAAATTACCAATTATGAACTTATTCAGACGGGTGTCAACGCGGCTGGTACTTCAACCAAGACGAAACTTCAGATTACCGTGAATGTCCGTTTTGTCAATAAAACGAATCCGTCGGAGAATTTTGAACAGAACTTTGTCTCCTATCAGGATTTCTCTAACGACCAGACAATCAATCAGGTGCAGGACGAGTTGAACAAGGAGATTGTATCCGATTTGATTAATCAGATATTCAACCGTACGGTGGCTAACTGGTAAATCTTTTCATCCCTGATGACGCGTGACGAATTTTTCCGTTTGGTGGCCAATCCTTGCTTGGTGGATGGTGCGGCTGTGGATGAACTGCAAGGTTTTATCCATGGTTTCCCTTTTGTCGCTACCTTCCGTTTGCTTCGGCTCAAAGGACTTCACAATCTGAATGATTTGCGTTATGGTGCCGATTTACAGCAAACGGCTTTCTATGCCCCTGATGCTGCCACTTTGCGGAATCTCATTCTGTCGCAGCCCGCAGCAAAGCCGGAGGTCAAACCGCTTGAGCCGATGTCGTCTCCTGCTTATGATGTCAATCAGGTGTTTGGTTCGGAGGAAAATGGAGATTCACCTGCGGCTGAATTGAAATTCGGTTCTGAAATTGAGGATTTCCTTTCAAAATATCACTCGGGTGAGATGGGGGTTGAGCGTGGAGCTAAAATGCAGCAGCAAAAGGATGCCCAGAACGCTCCTGTCGTTCGTCTGAACGACGATGCCCCAGCTTCTGCCGAGGTGAAGACGGAGGCGACTTCCGTTGAGGACGATACTACTTCTGCTGCGCCAGTCCCTAAAGAGTTCTTTACTGAAACTTTGGCAAAAATTTATATCAAACAGCGTAAATTTGAACAGGCTATCTCTATTTTTCAGAAATTATCCTTGAAATATCCGGAAAAAAGTGTTTACTTTGCAGACCAAATTAGGTTTCTTAATAAATTGATAAATAATATATAATTATACAAATGGTTTATCTTATAATAACTATTTTGATTCTTATCGCTTCCATACTTTTGGTGGGTGTTGTTCTTATCCAGAAATCCAAGGGTGGAGGTTTGTCAGAGAACTTTGGCAAGGGCAACGATATGTTCGGTGTGCAAAAGACAACAGACATCGTTGAAAAACTTACCTGGGGCCTGGTTGCTTTTATCGTGGTGTTGAGTGTCGTTTCTGTCGCATTCACTCCTTCTGCTACGCAGGGTCCTGCTACTCAGAAGTCAGAGGTTACGGCTCCTACATCATTGCCTACTAATGCTCAGCCTAATGTTGAGGGCAATGGTCAAGGTCAGAGCAATGGTCAGGCTGCACCTGCCGCTCCAGCCGCTCCTGCTCAGTAATTTTTATTGATACATACTTTATCGTTAAATATAAAGGTGAGGATTCGTAAGAATCTTCACCTTTTTTGTTGCGTCTCTTCGGTCGGCTTTTGCCAGTCTGGCTTGTTATGCAGCGCCAACCCTTCGGTATTCGGTTGGGGTCTGCCCAACATTCCGTTTGAAAAACTGGTTGAAGTGTTGGGAGTATTGGAATCCCAGGTCGTAGGCTATTTCTTTTATCGTTTTGTCGGTCCCCCGTATCTCTTCTTTGGCTATGTCCAGCACTTTGTCCTGTATGTAGTCTTGTGGGGTGCGCCCCGTTTCTTTCTTCACCATGTCGCCAAAGTAGTTGGGCGATAGACAGACTTGTTCTGCAAAATATTTGACGGTGGGCAGTCCTTGCTGTTGTGTTTTCCCTTTTTCAAAGTAGTCGTTCAGCTCTTCTTCAAATTTGCTTATTGCTCCTTTGTTTACCTCGGTCCGTGTCTCGAATTGTCGGTCGTAAAACCGCATGCAGTAGTCCAGCAGCAGCTCTATGTTGCTTATGATGAGGTGGCGGCTGTGGTGGTCTTCTGGGTTGTGTATTTCCCTGTCTATTTTTTTGAGACAGTCGTTGATGATTTCTTTTTCTTCCTCCGATAGATGCAGCGCCTCATTCGACTGGTAACTGAAGAAGGTGTATTTCTTTATGTTCTTGCCCAGGGTTGTGCCTTTTATCAATTCGGCATCAAATAGCAGGGCCTTTGAGGTCTTGGCTGCGTGCAGATTATTGCTTCGGTCTATTTTTACCACTTGTCCTGGGGCAAAACTCACAATGGTCCCTTCCTGATAGTCATAGGTCTGCTTGCCATATATCATGTCTCCGCAGTAGGTCTGTTTCAGAAACAGTGCATACACTCCGTAGCTCAGGCTGAAACGTATGGGCGGCTCTTTGCTGCTTTGTGCCATATCTATGACTGCCACTTGCGGATGCAGGGTGGGCACTCCGCTGAAGTCGTTGTATGCTTTTACGCTGTTTATCTCTATTCTTTCCTCTTTATCCATGATCTTTGTTTTTGCGGGCTTATCCTTATGCAAGTTACGCAATTTTTTTAAAATGGGAGGAGTGTGAATCTTTCTATTTTTCTTTACAAACGATGAGGGCCGCACTTTTCGGTGCAGCCCTCATCTTGCTTACGTTCGTGCCCGTTTTTATTTCTATCTGACTATCAACTTTTTATATTTGATGATTCCATTGTTCTGTATGCGCAATGTGTACACACCTGTCTTTAGTTGTTCCCGATTGATGGTAATGATATTTTTACCTTCGTTCACAACTGCTTGACCTCTCTTTATGGTCTTTCCGTCCATGTCTTTGATGTTCCATTCTGCCTTACCGGCTTTTGTACTTGTTATCAGCAGGTCGGTGGTATTGTCCATAGGATTGGGTGCCAGTGTGATGCTGTTGCTTACGGCTGTGGTGCTGACAGCCGATGTACTGCTGACAATGGTTATTTTGCCTGTGCGTGTCGAGTCTGGTTTTCCCCCAGTGGTGCTTATAGTGAAAGTGTAGTCCCCTTCTGCATCGTTGGCATATCCGCTGAAGGTTACGGTCTTGGCGCTGGCATCTATCGTGGCAGTTATTCCCTTGGGCAGGCCGCTTACGATCACGCTTGTCGCATTGGTCCAGGCATAGCTGAAACTTATTATGGCACTGTCCTTTTTTACAGTCTGCCTTGACGAACCGGCACCCTGTTTGGTCAGTGTGGCAGGTCCTGATACAGTTGCTTCTCCTTCCACTTTTATACCGAAAGAGCGGGTGAAGTTGTCGCCAGTGTTGTCGGTCACTTTTATCTTTATGTAGTAAATTCCTTTGCTGGTGGCACTCACTGTGGCTTTATTACCGCTGATGCTCACTTTTACGTTGGCAGGAGTGGAAACGGCGGCGTAGGTGTTGCCGTTGGTGAATCCTTTGTAGTAGTCGGCCAGACTGATGGTGACCGAAGCCCCCGTCTTAGTCTCGAAATGTGGGGTGGCCATCCAGTTGAGATAGTCTTCCAGATTAGTGTATCCGTCGCCGTTGGCATCGCCGTTGCTTTCACTGAAGTCGCCGTTGGCCGATTTGGGGTTGAATCCGTTGAAGGTCTCCCACCAGTCGGGCATTCCGTCGCCATCGCTGTCGAATCCCGATTCACGGCTTGCGGAAGGGTAGATACTGTAGTCCTCTTTCGATTCACTGTTGGCATCTATGATGCCGCCTTTCTGTGTTTTTGAGCCGGTGCAAGAGTAGGTGCCGTTCAGAGTTTCGGTCACCATGCGGGCATCGTGTTTGTCAATGGCTGGCATAGTGCAGCCCACGTCGCTCAGCACGCTCTTGTAGGCATTGCGTGCGCTCTCTATATTGGCTTGTGAGGAAAAAAAGGCTTTGCTGTTCCATACATCCCAGGTGAGTTGTTGTCCGTTGCTGAGGGTGTAGAGACGGCCTTTGCTGTCATCGCTTCCGTCATATACCGTTGAGTTGTCTTTGTTGGCCAGTATATTGTTGTGGAAGTAGTAAGCCTGTGAGCCCAGTCCGGTTCCTTCAAGGTCGGCTTTCAGCACATAGTCCATGTCGGTTGACGAGGCGGCTCCTCGTTTATAGTAGTTTCCTACAAAGTTTACCTCGTGGGCACCGCCGTCGCATACGCGGGTGTACCAGTTGTAGACCACGTTGTTGAATATGTCCAAGCGTCCGGCATAGTATCCGTTGCCGTCAAGCCCTCCCCCCATGCTCCAGTTTCGTCCGGAGTTGTGGGCCAACAGATTATGGTGAAAAGAGCCTATGTCACCGCCGATGGTGGCCGCATAGCCGTGTCCTGTGCCGACAGGATAGTTCTTGTGGCCAGCTATGTTCAGCGCTTCAGAAATAAGGGTGCGTTGCAGTGTCAGGTTTTTGCCGTTACGGCAGCTGAAAGCTTCGTCAATGGTCCATCCTATTGAGCAGTGGTCTATTATGCTGTATTGTCCTCCTGCCATTCCCAGTCCATCGTAGGTCTCGCCACTGCCTAGACGCACGCGTATGTCGCGGCAGATGCTTTCGCTGCCAACTCCCACTGGTGCCGCACGCAGGCAAATTCCGTTGCCTGGGGCTGTCTGTCCGGCTATGGTCACGTTGGTGCCTACCTGCGTCAGTCGAGAAGAGAGCACTATAACTCCTGCCACGTCAAACACGATGGTGCGTGGACCTATGTCGTTGGTCATGGCTTCACGGAAAGATCCTGCTCCTGAGTCGTTCAGATTGGTCACGTGAACCACTTTGCCACCTCGTCCGCCTATAGCATACATTCCGTAACCTTCGGCTTCGGGGAAAGCCAGGTGCCGAGGTCTGTATGACCATACGTTGCCTTTGGTCACTTTCCCACTGTTGTCCACTTCGTCTATTCTCCAGTAATAGGTTGTCAGATTGTTCAGTCCTGTTACGGCATAGCTGGTGCTGGTCTGGTTCTTTTTGTAGGCTGCAGAATTGGTGGAGGCGTCATTTACAGTTGCGGAATCGGTGCCGAAATACACGTTGTGTGATTTTGCATTGCTCGCTGCTGTCCAGCTCATGGTCAGGCTTCCGGCATCAGCAGCCACATGCATGTCGGCATCCGTAGGGGTTGGTCCACTGGCTTGGTTGGCTGCATTAGGCACATCGAGGGCAAATCCGTTGAGATATACATTATAGGAGTTGACACTCTTACTGGTGTTGGGTTGAAATTTTATTTGTACGGTTTGTCCTTTCGTGACGTTGAATGTCAGATAGGCTGTCTTGGTGGCATCGGTGCTGAGTGCACGTTTGCTTGGGGTGATGGTGCTTGTTTTGCTCCCGTTCACATAGATGTCCATGTCGCTGAGTGTGCTGCTGCTGTAGTCATCCACCGCATTATGATAGGTTTGCAGGGTGTGGGTTCCTGCGCTCAGTCCACTTATGCTCAGCAATAGACCCGATGAGTTGTTCCCGTCTTTGATGTAGGCCCCGTCGCATACCAGTTTGGCGTAGTTGGGGGATTGTACTCCTACTTTGTACCATGTGGTGCTCAGTTCGCCTGTGCTGCTGGTATTGCTTAGCGTGAAGGTTACTCCGTTTACCGTTAACGTATTGGTGGTGCTGGGCACCCATGTGTTGTAGCCTGTTTCTGTTACTTCACTGCTGTTGCGGCCTGACATGTCAATGTCTACTTTGATGGGGTCGGTTGCCAGAGCTGTGCCTCCCAGACACAGAGCGACAATGTTTGCCATTATTTGTCGTGTGTAAGAGTGTTTCATGATATTGTCGTTTTATGAGTTCTTGTTATTGCTACAAAGTAACGCGTTATTCTGATTTGCCACTTGTACGAATATAACAAAACGCTTGGATTTTTTTTTCTTTTTTTGTGAGTCTATAAGTCATTTTTGTAGGTCAGCAACAGGTTTGAAGCCCTTACTGATAGCTGTAGATAAGGGGCTCCATGGTTTCAATTATGCGTCTATAGAAACTGTTAAACATACCAACGGGGCTGCAACCATTTGTTGCAGCCCCGTTGTGGGTTCTATTTTCTATTTTGGTCAGAATGGATATTTTCCTTCTTTTGCTCCTTTCATCAGACCATCGTATGAGGTCTGGTTGAGTATCTTGTTGTTGCTTCTGTCCATCACATGCCCTGGAGTGTCCCAGAGGAATGGAACCATACCATAATTTTTGGCGGTCTTTACTATGTATTCGTAATAGTAGGCGCGAGATGCCTCAAACTTGGTCAGGTCGTTGCCGGTGAGCACAGGCCGGTCTGTCACAGCAAATTCACCCAATATCACAGGCATTCCTTTGCCGTTGACAAAGGTGGACTTCATTTTGTTGAAGTCGTTGGCCATTGTGGTCTCGGTGCTCCAGGTGCATGAACGCTCCACTCCATTGATGTAGATGTTCTGATAGTCCTTGCCCCAATAGTAGTCCATATTGCCCCAGCTGGCATCTTCTGTCATGATGGCGTAAGTGTAGGGGTAGTCGTGCACTTCATACATCATTCGGTTCTGCACATTGTCGGTAGGTACCACATCGTTGGCCAGCGATTTGTCAATGTCGGCTGTTATTCCTTGTACTATAAGGCACCGTTTGGCATTGTTGCCCCCTGTGGCTCTCACCGTGTTGACGAATGTTTGGTGATAGCTCTTCAGAATGGGTGCTATGGTTGACGCATCGTCATTCTGATTCATGCCAGGCTCGTTGCAGCTGGCGAACAGCACGTGCTCGTCGTAGTCTTTAAATTGAGTGGCTATCTGTTTCCACAAGGCGGCTTGCTCGGCATTTACCGCTGTCTGTTTTGTGCTGGTTACGTTGTTCTCCAACCATCCGCCGTCCCAGTGTATGTTTATTATCACATATAGGCTGTCCTGATAGCAATAGTCCACTACCTCTTTTATCCGTTTCATCCAGGCTGCGTCTATTTCGTAAGTGCTGGTGTTCGATTCGTGAATGTGCCAAGCTACTGGCAGACGAATTGCATTGAATCCCGATGCCTTGTAGAAGTCTATCAGAGATTTGGTTATTACGGGGCTTCCCCATGATGTCTCATTGCTGGAGCCTCCGTTGTTAACCGATTCGAAGGTATTGCCCAGATTGATTCCCATATACATCTTGGCAGCCAGTGTTTTGGCGTCCGATGGCATAGCATCTTTGGTGGTGCTTGTTCCGCTGTTGGTCGATTTTGGGGTGAAACTGATGCTGTCCACATTTGAAATTGGGAAAGAGGTCACCGTTCCGTCTTTTTGCCAGACATAAATATTGGTCTGTGAACTAGCTGTCAGATATGCTGCCAAGAAAAGGGCAGCAGTCAGTATCTTTTTTATCATAACGTGTGTGTTTATTGCTTATTTATTTTTATCACTTTGTTTCCTATCTTCAGCAGAAATAAGCCTGAGTTCAGATCCGATACATTCATGTTCAGGCTGTTGTCTATGGTGTTCACTTCTTTTACCAATACACCATTCATGTTGTATAGCCGCACTGTTTCTCCCTTGGTCAAGCCTCCTATGCTCAGATTCTCTTTCACTGGATTGGGATAGACAAATACTTGGTCATCTGGGTCTGCAGTCTGTTGGTTTACCCCGCTGGTATTTTTCCATGCTCCAGTGCTGAACAGTATGCAGGTTCCTCCCTCTTTGTCAGTCTCCGAAGGTGTGTTTATCACTATTTTCTGTACGGCCGATAGCGCATACGTGGTTCCATTATTGTCGGCCTTGATGTTGATGAGCGTCTTGGTCGATTCGTTATAGCTGTTGCTGGTTCCCTGCTTTTGGTAAACATAGAACTTGTTGCCAGCAAGGCTGCTGCTACCCATGCACAATAGAGCCAAGGGTATCATCCATTTCTTGTCTTTCATGTTGTCGTGTGTTTTTTCTTTTATTTCGTGTTGCCGCTAAATTACTTGTTTGTTATGTATAATGGCTGCATTTATTTTTCAAATACTAGGATTATTTTTGCAAAAAACAGAGATTCCAGACGATGGTAACAAGAACAATAAAAAAGCCCAGGATTTTATTCCTGGGCTTCCTTTTTTTCATCAATTATGATAGGTTATAAACACACATTATTACAAATTTATATCTGTTTTATTACTTCTTTTTCTGTTGTCCGGTCCCTTTTTCAGAATGGATATTTTCCTTTCTCGGCACCTTCTTTTAGTCCGTCCATCACATATTGGTCTATGATTGAGTACGAACTGCGGTCGAAGAGGCAAAAATTCTGATAGCTACCGTTTGAGCCACCGTTATCCCAATAGAATGGTACCATTCCGTTGTTCTTGCCATATTCCACAGCTTTCTCGTCATAATATTGGCGACTTTTGTTGTGTGTCTCCCAGTAGCTGGTGCTCTTCAGATTGTCTCTGCGTATGGCTCCGAACTCTCCTAATATGATAGGGTAGCCCTTGTCAACATATTGTGACTTCAGTTTTCCGAATAATGTGTTCATGTAACTTTCGTCGCCCCATGTTGAGTTTCGGTTGGTTCCGTCTATATTGGCTTGATTGTTATATGGAGAGCCCCAGAAGTATGCCATCTTGCCCCAAGATTCGTCTTTGTCTTCACCGCAGAAGTTCCATGGCTGGTAGAAGTGTACTTCCAGCATCAGTCGGTTGCTGACTGGGTCTGTAGGCATATTTGGCATATAACTGAGCGTCTTTTCAGGGTCAGCCACAGGACCTTGTACTATCAGGTTGCGGTAGTAGTTTTTGCCTCCAGTGGCGCGTACAGCATCAACAAAGGCTTGGTCGTATTTCATCAGAACGGTCATCTTCTCTGCATTGTCTACAGCAGGCTCGTTGCATCCTGCAAATAATAGATGCTCGTCGTAGTTGGCAAAATAGTTGGCTATTTGTGTCCAGTAGCTTTTCTGTTTTGCGGTTATACCGTCCACGTCATCGCTGGTGGTGCAGTGGTTTTCCAGCCATCCGCCATCCCAATGTATGTTCAGTATCACATACATATTGTCTTTATAGCAATAGTCTATTACTTCTTTTACTCGTTTCAGCCAATTGGCATCTATTGTCCCGTTGGTTGCGTGTCCGTTGTCCCAGGCGCATGGTATACGCACGGCGTTGAATCCGGCATTCTTTACTGCATCTATCAGCGATTGGGTTACGGCAGGATTGCCCCATGCGGTCTCGCTGCCTGGACAGTCAAGTGTATTTCCGATGTTCCATCCTAAATAAATTTTGCTGGCCAATGTTTTGGCGTCCGATGGCATCTGATCTTTTGCATCTCCGCCAGGATTGACTGGACTGGATGATTTTGGTGTGAAACTGATGCTGTCTACTGTGCTTATTTCAAATGGAGTCACGGTTCCATCTTTTTGCCATACGTAGAAGTGAGTCTGTGCGGTTGTCGCTGACAGATATGCCATCACAAACAGGATGGCTGTCAATAATCTTTTAATCATAATCGTATATTTTTGTTTTTATTTCTTGCTGATTTTTACCACTTTGTTTCCAATTTTCACGATGTATATTCCTTTGGATAAATCGCTTATGTTTATTTCAACCTGATCTCCTCCTGCTTTTACCTGTTTTACCAGGTTGCCCAGCAGATTGTAGATTATAATGTCATCTCCTTTTTTTACTCCGTAAATGTTGAGACTTGTCTCTACCGGGTTAGGGTATATATAGAGCTGATCTTCTTTGTCTGCTATCTGTTGTGTTATTCCGCTTTCTTCCCAGGCTCCTTTGCTGAATAGGATGCAGGTGCTTCCTGTTTTGTCGGTCTGTGTCTGATTGTCTATGAGTATTTTTTGTACTGACGACAACTCATAAGTAGTTCCCGATTTGTCTCCTTTTATAGCTATCAGAGTCGGGGTGTTTTCTGTGTATTTGTTGTCGGTCCCGCTTTTTTGTTCTACGTAGAATTTGCTCCCTGCGTAGGCGGAGCTGCTCATACTGCTCACCAATAGGATGGGTAGGAGCTTCATGATTCGCATTCGTTGCATATCTTTTTTATTTGGTTGCTTGTGTTTTTTGGTATCAATCTTAATCCTCTTGGCCTTGTCATGACCCGATTTTCGTTTTCGTCTGTCGCAAAGTAATTGCTTTTTGCCTGTTGTTATTGGTCAATCTGGTAACTTTTGCATCATGTTCTGGTAACATCGGGTGAACATATATGGGGTAACAATGTCACATCATGAACGCGAAAACCGCCGTAAAGACTGACTTTACGGCGGTTTCTGCTATTTATGTGTTTCCCCTTATTCTTTGTTGTTGTGCTTTTTGGCATATAGGCTTGGAGCCATTTTGAATTTTTCTGAAAAACAGAGACTGAAATATTTCGGGTCGCTGAATCCTACGGCATAGGCTACTTCTTGTATGTCCATGCTGTGGCGTTCTATAAGTTGTGCGGCATATTGCAGTCTGTATTGTTTTATATATTCAGAAGGGGCACATCTGGTTATCGCTTTCACTTTGCGGAATAGTTGCATCCTGCTTAGGGCTGTTTTGTCGGCAATGTAGTCTACTGTCAGTTTCTCGCTGGATATGTTTTCTTTTATCAGACCGTCTATTTTTGTCATGAATGCATCTTCTTTGCTTGTTGGCAATTCTCCAGGCTTCAGGTTAAGCCATTGGCCGCGGTAATATTGTAATTTTCGTTCGTTGTTTTGTATCACACTTCGTAGTTTTGCTTTCAAAACTTCTTTATTGAATGGTTTTGTGATGTAGTCATCCGCTCCCGTTTCAAGACTTTCAATCTGCATCTCTGCCGTGTCGTTGCTGGTTAGTATCAGTACAGGAATGTGTTGCGTAAGAGGCTCGCTTTTAAGCCTTTTGCATAATTCCATTCCGTTCATTTCAGGCATCATCATGTCGCTAAGTACTATGTCAGGCAGTGTTTCTTGGGCCTCTTTTATTGCTTCTGTGCCATTATTTGCTGTATGTACCTCATAATCCTCTTTGAACAGAAGCGTCAGATAGTTCAGCAGGTCTTGGTCGTCGTCGGCTATCAATATTATTTTGCGATTTTGCTCATCGTTGTCATATTCTTTGTTTTCTTGTTGGTAGGAGGATTCTTCGTTTTTGTTCTCTTTCTTTATGCTGCCTTTGGGCAGAACTATATTGACTGTGCACCCTTGTCCTTCTTCGCTTATTATGTTTAGCCAACCTTTGTTCTTTGATACAAAGTTTTGGCTTATTTTCAGTCCTAGTCCCGTGCCTTTCTCTTTTTCGGTGCCTTCAGTGCTATACAGGTTATCTTCAGTCTGTACCTGCTGGCAGCGTTCTGCTGACATCCCCACGCCATGGTCTTTTATTTCCAGTGTGGTGTTTGTGTCGTCTTCGTTTATTGTGATTTCTATGCAGGATGCTCTTTTTGAAAATTTGATGGCGTTTTGTATCACATTTCTTATGGTTGTGGCAATCATTCTTTCATCACAGTAGGTCGATGTTTGGCTGTAATCTGTCATCTTCACTTCCAGTTTCTTGTTTTTTATGCTCTCTTGCAGCAATTGTAAGCTGTCTGTTACCAGAGTGTATAATTGTACGTCGGTGGGGGCGTACAATATTTTGTCGCCTTTCATTCTTACCCATTGCAATAGGTTCTCCATTTCATTTTGCAGATGGTGTGCCGCCTTGTTCATGCAACATATTTGTTGGCTTAAATTTGGTTCGGATATTACACGTTTGTCGCTGTTTAGCAGTTCCAGCATTCCAGCTACTACGGTTACTGGGTTGCGCAGGTCGTGGGCTATTACCGACATTATCCGGTCTTTGGTGCTGATTACTTCATCCAATTCTGCGTTCTTTTTTTCCAGGTCTTGTTTTTGTCGTGTTATTTCTCCGTTTTGTATGGATAATTGTTGGGTTCTTTCTGTTACCAGTAGGCTCAGCTTTTCCTTCTGTTTTTCTATTTTTAGAGTCTTGTATTTTATCAATAGACAGATGATGGTTGCCAGTACAAGAGCTGTTAGGCTTCTGAACCACCAGGTTTCCCACCATGGAGGCAATATTATTAGGGTGACATTGTGAGTTAACTGCCCAATTTCACCACTATATGTCAGGGCTTTTACCTCTATTTGGTATTCTCCCGCATTCAGCCCTGTGAATGAGGCTTCCTGATTGTCATCCGCTTTTGTCCATTCTTTCGATAGACCGTCCAGTCTGTAGTAGTAGTTTATTATTTCAGGCTGTTCGTTGTTGATGCAGTTGAATTCTATGGCAAAATGTTTTTCATCGTGCTTTAGTGTGATGGTGTCGCTCCCTGTTATGTCGATGTTTTTTTCTTCCTGCTTCTCGTTGTTGATGTGTAGTGCGGTAAGTGTTACCGCTTGTCTTTGAGGAGTCTCGTTCAGTTGTGGCAGATTGATGGTCAACATTCCGAATGTGGTGCCAGCATATAGCATGCCGTTTTGGCCTATATATAGGGCACTTGGGTAAAATGAGTCGTCACCGATTTCCGATGCCAGAGGATATTCCAGGCTGATGCCTTTGCTTGGATTGATGCAGTATATTCGGTCACTGCTGCATATCCATAAGTTTCCCTTTTTATCTTCCGTCATCGATTTTAGTCCATCTGGCAGTCTGTATCGCTGATTGAAGTTTATGTACTTGGCTTTTTTTTCGTCAAGCAGGTTTAGGCCATTGCGTTTACTTATAAACCAGATGCGGTGTAGATGGTCTTCCATCATTGTTATGGTTTCTTGGTCTATTCCATTTTTATATCCATATTTTTTGTAGGTATGTCCGTCCCAGCAGCATAGGCCGTCGCTTGTGGCTGCCCATATTCGGCCTTTATGGTCTTGCATCAGTTGAGTCGGAAATTGTCCCCATCTCGTATTAAATACAGGAATCTTGCTGTTTTTTGCGTAGAGGGTGCTGTTGGTCCGTCTGTCATAATATACCAGCCCATAGTGGTCTATGGCTATCCATGCTCCTCCTTTTACAGGCAGTACATCATGAACTCCGTTTCCTGGCAGGTTTTTTATTTGTTGCTCCTTGCGGCTGTTTTGTTCTTTTATTGTTACTCCGTTTCCCCAGTTGGCTATCCATAGTTCACACTCTCTATATCGGATGTGGGGTATTGCCTGACCTTGATTGTAGTTTGTTGTCAAACTTTTTTCTCCTGTTATAATGTATAATCCGTTGCCGTCGCTGCCAGCCCACAGGTTTCCTTTCCCATCGTTGCAGAAACTTGTCATCGCTTTCTGTCCCTTGTTGCGGATATATCTGAATATTTTCCCCTTTTGGTATGTTTTTATGATGCCATGACGGAGTGTCCCAATCCATAAATTGTGATGCTTGTCTGCTATTATACTACTGATTGTTAGTGAGTTATTGTCAATTCCAACGGGCGTTGTCAATTCTTTTTTTTCAAAATTTCCGGTTTTTAGGTTGTATGAGGCCAAATTCCCATTGATACAGCCTATAAGCAAATGTCCGTTCCATTCGCATAGCGAACTGATGTTGTTACTGTTGAATCCGTTGGGTCTGTTTGCTGTCAAGTGTTGCATTACCAATCCTTGACTGTTTAGTATGTATACTCCATCGTTGGCAGAGCCTGCAATTATGTATCCGTTACTTGTGGTTAATAGTCGGAACTGGTGTGGACTGATACCTTTGACTTGTCTGCGTTTTTTTGTCCGTTTGTCTATAATGGTAATGCCGTTCTCTTCTGACGATACCCAAATGTTTTTTTTGTCAATACAGATTCTTATTCCCTCTATTCCCCTTATCTCTTTTGTTTGTCCGTTGTCAGGGTTATAATGGTATAGTCCATTGTATCCCAGTAGCCATAGTGTATGGTCTGTATCTTCTTTTATATCTCTTATACCGTCGTTATTCTTCCCGATTTTTATAGGCTCAAATTGCCCTGACTTTTCTTCATATACTGAAAGTCCCCCCGAGGTCCCTACCCATGTTCTGTTTTTATAATCATTTGCTATTGCTAGACATAGGTTGCTTGGCAGGTGTTTTGGGGTTGGATCGGTTTGGCTGTATCTGGTATATTTTTTTCCGTCATAGCGTATCATTCCATTGTCGGTAGCTATCCACATATATCCAAGCTGGTCTTCTTCCATTTGTATTATGGCGTCCTTGTATGGATTCTTGATAGATTCAAATTCTATTCCATAGCAATTGTGGCCAATGAATGATTCTATCAGTAGCGTAATGAGTATGTATTGTATTTTTTTCATATCTGTATTTTTATATAAAAAAACCGGATGGGGTTTCTCATCCGGTTTCTCATTTAAGTTGTAGTCTATTTATACTTTAATGTGTGATGTCTGTTTTTGCTAAAATGACAATCGAAACCCTTACTTTGTGTGATGCGCAAAGTAAACTATAATGTTGCTTTTGCAGGGGGGTATTTTGTAACTTAATAGAGGCTATTTTGTAACATTGCGTTCCATATTACCTCTCTGCATCCAAGTCTGGCATCTACATGAGGGTGATAATTATTTATGTTCTTTTGCATATTGGGTAGGGGTCATTCCAAATTTGTCGGAGAAACAGTTGCTGAAATATTTGGGGTCACTGAATCCTACTGCATACGCTATTTCCTGAATGTTCATGCTGTGTTTTTCCAACAGTTGGGCGGCATACAGCATTCTGTATTGTCTGATGTATTCAGAAGGGGTGCAACCAGCTATAGCCTTGAATTTTCTGAATAATTGCATACGACTCATGGCTGTTTGGTCGGCCAAAGTTTCTACCGTGAAGTTTTCGTTACCCACATTGACTTTTATCACTTCGTTCACTTTTTGCATAAAAGTGTCGTCTTTGCTTTGTGGCAGTTCGCCAGGCTTCAGTTTCAGCAGCAAGTTGCGGTAGTGTGTCATCTGTCGCTCCTGGTTCTCAAGTACAGTCCTCAGTTTTGCCTGTAATATTTCCTTGTTGAAAGGTTTTATTATGTAGTCGTCCGCTCCGGTCCTGAAACTTTCTATCTGGCTTTCGTTGGTGTCGTTGCTGGTCAGTATCAGCACGGGTATGTGCTGGGTCATAGGGTCACTCTTCAGTCGGCTGCATAGCTCTTGTCCGTCCATTTCCGGCATCATCATATCGCTTAGTATCAAGTCGGGTAGGGTGGTCTTTGCTATTTCCAGCGCTTCGGCTCCATTGTGGGCAGTGGTTATGTTATATTCAGTGCGGAATATCAGAGTCAGGTAGTCCAGCAGGTCGGGGTCGTCATCTACTAGCAGCAAATTCTTTTGTTCGGCCTCTTTCTCCTCTTCCGTTTCTTTGCATTCGGGCAGGTCTGCCGTTTTTGCTTGTTTTCTTAGGGTGCCTTTGGGCAGACTAATGCTGAAGGTACTGCCTTTTCCCTCTTCGCTGCTTACTGTAATGTCGCCTTTGTTTTTGCTTATGAAGTTGTGGCATATTTTCAGTCCAAGTCCAGAGCCTTTTTCCTTTTCAGTTCCTTCGGTGCTTGTTATTTCTCCTCCGTCAAACAAGTGTTGGCTGCGTTCGGCTGTCATGCCCATTCCATGGTCTTGTATTTTCAGTATTATCTGATTCTCCGTCTCACTGAGGAGTATCTCTATTTCTGATTTTCGTTGTGAGAATTTGATGGCGTTTTGCAGCAGGTCGCGAATCACGGTTGCTATCATACGGTCATCGCAGTAGGCGGAGGTCTGGCTGGAGTCTGACAGGTTGATGCTGATTTCTTTTTGTTGCAGCAGGTCTTGTAGCAGCTGTATGTTGTCAGCTACCAGTGTGTTCAGATATACATCGTGTGGAGCATACAGTATGGCATCGCCTTTCATCCTTACCCATTGCAGCAGATTCTCCATCTCGTTTTGCAGATGGCTGGCAGCGTGGCTCACCGTTCCCACTTGTTTGCTCAGGTTGGCAGATTGGTTTACCTCTTTATCCCGTCTCAGCAGTTCCAGCATTCCTGTCACTATGGTCATAGGGTTGCGCAGGTCGTGTGCTATCACCGACATTATGCGGTCTTTGGTTTTTAAGGCTTCATCCAGTTCCTCATTTTTCTTTTCCAGGTTTTGTTTCTGTTGCGTTATTTCTTCATTTCGTTGTGCCAGTTCCTGGGTACGTTCACTCACTTGCTGGCTCAGTCGCTGTCGTTGGTGCTCAATGTATTGTATCCGGTATCTTGTTATGGCATGGAATGCGATTAACACCAGCAGCGCCATTATCCCCCTGAACCACCACGTTGCCCACCAAGGGGGCAGTATAACCAGTTTCAGCGGATGAGACAGATGCCCTACTTCTCCGCTGCTTGTGACGGCTTTCACATCCAGGTGGTAGGTCCCCCATTTTAATCCAGAGAAGGTGGCTGTCTGTGTGGGGTCTGCCTTTATCCAGGTATCGGATAGTCCCTCCAACTTGTAGTAGTATTCCAGTTGCTCAGACTGGTCGTAATTGATACATTGAAAGCCAAAAGAGAATATTTTCTGCTCATATCCCAGTTCCAGTTCATCTATCAGTGATATGTCTTTGGTCAATATCCCGTTCTCCGCTGCTTCTTGCCGCTGATTGTAAATGTTGAACGAGGTGAGGGTGACTTGTTGTCTGGCTGCCACTGGTGGAATTTTTTCGGAGTGTACAGTCAGCACTCCGCCTGTAGCGCCTGCATATATGGTTCCTTTCTGGTCTATATAGAATGCCCTGGTGTTAAATGCGTCATTGCCCAGCACATTGTTTAGCGCATAGTCGTGCACAATGTGGGTGTTGTGGCTGATGCAGAATAGGTGGTCGCTGCTGCATATCCACAAGTTGCCATGTCTGTCTTCCTCCATCGATTTCAGTTCGTTGGGCAGTCGGTATCGGGTATTGTAGTTGATGAATGTTTGGTGCTTTTCGTCTACTTTGTTCAGCCCGTTTCGTTTGCTGATGAACCATATTTGGTGGTCATGGTCTTCTATCACGCTCAGTATTTCCTGGTCGTGTCCGTCCTTGTAACCGTATCTGTAGTAGGAATGTCCGTTCCAGCAGCACAACCCGTCACTTGTTGCAGCCCATATTTGTCCCTTGCTGTCTTGCAGCAGTTGCATGGCAAACTGCGGGTTTTTGGCAGAAAATACTGGCAGCTTGCTGTTCAGTCGGCTGCTTATTTTCCCTGTCTTTTGGTCGTAATATACCAGTCCATAATAGTCTATTGCTATCCAGGCTCCGCCTTTTACGGGCAGAGCGTCATGTATGCCGTTGCCTGGCAGACCTTTTATTTTCGTTTCTTGTCCTGTCCGTGTGTCTTTTATTATCACCCCGTTTCCCCAACTGGCTATCCATAGCTGGTTGCCCTGGCGACGCAAGCTGGCTATTGTTTTTTTGCTTCCGTTGCCCGATTGTCCTGTCATTGGATCGTATGGGGCATATCCGTTGCCGTCGCTTCCCACCCATAGCCGGTTGTTTGCGTCTTCACAGAATGAGGTGATGGTGGGCTGTTGTTCCCTGCTGGCATAGCTGAACAGATTGTCGCTTTGATTCCGTTTCAGCATCCAGTAGCCCAAGGTGCCCAGCCACAGATTGTGGTGACTGTCATATAATATGCTGCTTATGGTCAGCGCATTTGCCTTTATCTTTTGAGGATATTTCTGCCTGATGTCAACAAATTGTCTCTTCTTTAGGTCATAAGCAGCGAGGTTTCCGCTGATGCACCCTATCCACAAGGTCCCTTTGTCCGATTCGCAAAGGGCGCTGATGTTTTTGCTGTTGAATCCGTTGGGTTGATTGGCTGACAGGTGTTGCAGCACTTTCCCTTGTTGGTTTAACAGATACACTCCATCGTCAATGGTGCCGGCTGCCACGTTGCCGTCGCTGGTGGCCAGCAGCCTGAATATGTGGCGTCCTATGCCTTCGGTCAGTGTCCGGTGGCGCAGGGTGTGTTTGTCTATCAGAGTGATGCCGTTTGTTTCCGATGCCGCCCACACGTCAGTTTTCGTTACGGCAATTCGGGTTCCCCATTTTCCAGGAAGTGTTTTGCAGAGGTGCGTTCTGACATTGTAGTGGTATAGTGCGTTGTAGCCCAGCAGCCAAAGAGTATGGTCTGCATCCTCTGCTATGCTTATTATTCCATCGGGTTTTTTGTTGATTGTGTAGGCTCGCATATATCCGTGCGTGCGGTCCAGCAGAGCCAGTCCGCTTGTGGTTCCCACCCACAAGTTGTGTCGGCTGTCTTCTTTTATCGCTATGCAGTTGTTGCTTGGTTGTCCGTTTCCGTTTTTAACCTCGTATCTGGTATATTGCTTGCCGTCGTAGCGTATGGTCCCGTTGTCGGTGGCCAGCCAGATGTAGCCCAAATGGTCTTCCGTCATTTCACTGATGGATTCTTTATAGGGGGTGCTGATGGATTCGAAATGGTATTCATTGCTGCCGCAGACGGTTGTTACAGCCATCAATAGCGATATGCCGTATGCCAACAGCTTTGTTATCATATTTTTTTTCATTGGTAATTGTCGGGTTCTAACGCATGCTAATCTTGTTCATTCATGAGGAATGAAGTGTATCGTTTTTTTATACATCTTTTCAAGTGCTAATATACCTATTTTATTTAAAATTCACTAAAAAAAGCCGGATGCAAATTTTAATTTGCATCCGGCTTTTAGTCTAATGGTATGTTTGTCAGTCTATTCTCCGTAGTCTGATACCATGGTCGTCTTGTAGTTGGTAATGGCTGTTTTCAGACCAGTGTTCACTGCGTAGCTCTCATCATCGGTGCTGTCATCGAATGTCCACTTGAAATCGCCTCCGTTTACGCGGCCTGCATAGGCCTTTACTTTCTTTACGGCATCTATTGGTTGGTCGGCTGTATAGCTGTAGGTGATGCCGCCATTGCTGTCGAAGTTGCTGTAGTAGTTGGCTCCCTGGTAAGTGGTGATGCTGCTTGGCACCGTGGTGTTGCGGCTGGTCACTACATAGGCGTCAAAATCGGTTTTAGTGTCGATGCCGCGTGAGCTGGCTGTCACTGTCGTGCCTGCTGTCACAATGTCGCTGGCCCCGTATGCTATGAAGGTATATTTGCCGTTGAGGCTGTTGTTGTAGGCTTTTACCATACCGCCATCCTCACTGCTGAATATTGGGTTGTTTTTGGTGTCGCGGGTGTTGGCTGCGGCATACACGTCAGTTCCCTGCATTGAGCTCAGCATCGGGAATTTGCAGTTGCGGAAGTAGTTGCTCTCCATAAACATGGAGCTTCCCAGAGTGGCGCCTGATCCGTATTTGGCATTGCCATCGTAGAAGTTGTTATATACATGTGCGTTCCAGTAGCGGCAACGTGGATGACGGCTGTCAGAGTGGTCATACCAGTTGTGATGATAAGTCACATAGTATGGGTTGCTGTCGGTGCTCTTTACGCCTTCGCTCAGTCCCAGCAGGTTGCACTTGCCGTTATCCCAGAAGTGGTTGTATGAGAAGGTGCAATAGTTTGACTTCTTGCAGTCAAGGGCACCATCTCCTTTCACCTGGTCGGCATCGCTGCCTGCGTCTCCATAGAACATGTCACAGTTGTGTACCCACACGTAGTTGTCTCCCTGTTGCAGACCTACATTGTCTCCCTCTGTACTGTTGCAGTTCATGAATCCCAGATTCCTTACTTCCACATAGTTGGCATTCTTGATTCTGATGCCCCATCCATTGGCAGTGGCATCTTCGCCCACACCCTCAAAAGTGATGCCGGTGGTACCGTTGCTGTTCTCTATCACATAGTCACCTCCGTCCATGGTGGTGGCATCGGTCACGTTGCCCACCATTCTGATGTCCAGCGGACGGGTTTCGTAGCCTTTCTTATATAGATTAAGTATGCCTACTATGCCAGTTCCAGTGGTCGTGGTGCCTTTGGACGAGGTCTTGACGTCCATACTGATGGTGTTTTTATTCTTTTCGGTCAGGTAGATAACTACAGCGTTGTCTTTAAGAGTGCCGTCGGCATTATATGCTCCGGGTACAACGCTGCCTTTGAAGGCATAACCGGCACGGTCGTGGGCTATGGCGGTAAATGTACCTACGGTTCCTGTTCCGCTTTCGCTGCCCGATACAACTGGCACCACTTTTATGTTGTAGGTGCCGGCTGCCAAGCCAAGCAGGTCAGCACGGGCATAGTTGCCGTAGTTGCGTACCAGCATCTCGTCTATTTTGGTGTATTTGCTGTCGGCATCCGATGCGGCTTTGCAATATACATTGTAGGATGTTGCATTGCTTACCAGTGACCATTCGGCATAGCCTGATTCCATCCATCCGCCAACTTCGGTCATTGTCACGGCGCCTTTTGTCGTCACAGTGCCTGGGGTTACCACGGCTGGAGTTATGGTGTCTGTGCCAGATGTTGGCGTGTCAGGCTTTACGGTTGAGCTGGTTACGGTTATGGTACCGTTGACAGTTGCCTGGGTGGCGGCGCTGCTTACCGTGCTGATGGTGTAGTTGTAGGTGCCGGCTGTTGTAGGTGTCCCGGCTATGGTCACGCTGCTGTTGGCAGTGTTGATGGTCGCGTTCACTCCAGTTGGCAGACCTGTCACCGTTACATTGGTTGCGTTGGTCCAGCTGTAGCTGAACTCGGTGATAGCACTGCCTTCCGTTACGGTTTGGCTTGAAGCACCAGTACCAGACTTTGTCAGTGTTGGTGTCTCGGCTATCACTGTTCCAGGCTTCTCAAATACGATGCTGTCCAGTTCGGCTACTGTGTAGTCTACTATCGAACCATCTTTCTTGTATACGTGCAAAGCATTCTGTGCCACCATTCCTGCGGTCAGCATTCCAGCCATTGCTATTATGTATCCCTTTTTCATATTGTTTTGTTTTTATTGTTTCTTTACTGTTTGATGAATTTTACCATCTTCTGGTTTACTCTCAGGAAGTAGATTCCTTTGTTTAGGCTCGATACATTGATTTGAGCCGTTCCGTTGGAGGCTTTCTGTGGGGCCATGATGGTGGTACCGTTGAGATTGATGATGGATAACTGGGCATCGTCGGGTACTCCTGTCAGATGCACTTCGTCATTTACCGGATTAGGGTAGATGTAGAGTTCTGCTTCTTTACCTATAGTCTCTACTTCTGTCGGGTCCGTAAAATAGATGCGTTGCAATGAACTGAAGTCATAGGTCTTTTCTGTTCCGTCAGTAAAGTAGGCCTTGACCTCATCACCGTTGAACGCAATCTTATGCAATTCATCTGTTCCATACTTCTCGTTTTCTGTTGCTACAAATGTGCCCGCCTGTGCCAAGCTGCCCATTCCTATCAGCAATGCAAGTGTAACCACTTTTTTGTTCATATCGTTTGTGTTTATTTTCTGCTGCAAATATTCTCATTTATTTGCTAATTTGTCTCATTTCTCCCTCTTTTTGATGGGGGATGTTTTTCCCTTTTGTCGTGATGTTTGGTAACATTAGCCTCTCGTCCCTTTGTTTCTTTGACTTTGGAGGCTTTGGAGGTGCCATTTTTCCCAAATGGAGTTGGCTATTGTAACATTTGTTGACTTAATTAATTATATATCAGTGCTATATCTCTATGTTTTTGTATCTCCCGTCTTCTGCTTTTGACCTTGTCAAAGGTTCATTAAGGTCTCTCCCTTTGTTTCTGTAATATCTTTTGTTCTTAATTTATGAATATTTTTTGATATATTTTATTGTTTTCTGATTTTATTTGGTAAATTTACGGCACTCAATAGGCTTTTATATATAGTCTCTATCGAGAGACATCGTGACTTTTGTGTGATTGTTTTACTGAAATTTTAATGATTTTAAATTGATCAAATAGGGTAAATCCGGAATCAGCCTTTTATTGGGTTGTGCTGGCGGTGTGACTGCCGTAATCAGGTCTGTGTGTATTTTATTTGTTGTTTATACTGCATTCCGCAGTCTCCTGTTACTTTATTTCTTAAGGTAATAATCTATTCATTTTTCAAACAGTCTAATTAATGTAAATAAGCCTTGCTTGCTTGATTTGTTTGCACTTTTTCAAAAGTGTGTGTGTAGGGGTTGCGTTGTGTGGCGCAGCCCCTTGTTTTGTATGGCAGCGTAATTTGTGCCCCCTTTGATTTTATTTTCTCAATCTTTTCTGTATCTTTGTAGCACCTTATAGGCAAGTTGTTATTTTGCTGAATGGTGATGTTATGTAGATTTGGTTGTTTTACCACAATTATATTTTATTGTTGACTAAAAAACGAAAGTTTTTTCGGGATTGCGCTTTGTTGGGCAATACCTTTATTTCGTGTCGTTTGGCTGCAATGGCAGCTGGACGATTGATTAGTTGATTTCTTATGCCAGTTGGATGGCGGAGGCTATTGCTGTGGCGATATTTTATTTATTGCCTGTGAACAATGTTTCCAGTCTGTCGGGTGGTTTTAATTCGATATTTCTAAACAGTCTATATTCTATAATGTTAACCTGAAAATTCTGTTTGTTTGCTCTTTTTCAAAGTGTATCTTGGACTGCGTCTTTTGGGACGCGGTCCTTTTTTTATTTTGGTGTTTAGATTGGTAACATTCCTATGTTTTAACGGTTTCTTGTTTCACTTTTGCAAGCCTTGCAAAAGTTTGCTATGAGTCATTTCTGTATTTATCTTTGTCGTGTTAAACATAAATTTTGGATATGAGTGAAGAAGATGAAAAAAGACGGGAATCCGCAGGCAAAACTATTATGATAGGTATCGGATTTGCTGTTGTTGGTCTGTTACTGTCGGCTGTCAGTTATAGTGGAGCCAGTTCTGGCTCTGGACACTATTACGTGTTTTACGGATTGGTCATTTGGGGCATCTGGGATGTGCTCAAAGGTTTGTTTAATTATTTCAAATGACTGCCAGCTTATGTGCTGTCATCGGCTGCAATCCTTTTGGTTTGTAGCCTTTTTTTATTTTGGTGTTGAAGTCTGGTCTTAAATCATTTAAATTTGCGGTGTCAACAAACTGATAATATGAAAACAGACGTACAATCTTATATTCACCTGCATGAGTCCGATATACTGGCCGATTTGACCAACTTGGTGGCTATACCGAGTGTCAGTTGCCAGCCTTCTCATCGTGCTGATATGCTGCGTTGTGCCGAATTATGGCAGCAGTTGCTGCTGAAGGCGGGAGCCGACCATGCGGAGGTGATGCCTACCGAGGGTAATCCTGTGGTTTTTGCTGAGAAAATAGTCGATGCAGCCGCACCCTCTGTGTTGGTATATGCCCATTACGATGTGATGCCTGCCGAGCCGCTCGATGTCTGGCTTACCCGTCCTTTCGCGCTCACCCGTATTGACGATGTGCTGTGGGGCAGGGGGGCTGATGATAACAAGGGTCAGTCGTTTATTCAGCTTCAGGCTTTTGCCTATCTGGTGGCAGAAAAATTGCTGACGCATAATGTCAAATTCCTGATAGAGGGAGAAGAGGAGATTGGGTCTCCTTCGCTTCGCCATTTTTTGGAGGACCATAGTCAACTTCTGCAGTGCTCGGTAGTGCTCATCTCTGATACTTGTATGCTGGGACGCAATCTGCCTTCGCTCACCTCTGGACTTCGGGGTTTGCAATATTGGGAGGTGGAGGTGACCGGACCTGACAAAGACTTGCACAGCGGACTGTATGGCGGGGCTGTGGCTAATCCCATTAATGTGTTGTGCCGTATGCTTGCCGATGTTGTTGATTCCGATGGGCATATCACTCTGCCGCACTTCTACGACGATGTGTTGCCTATTGCTGATGCTGAGCGTGAGCAGATGCGGTGCATTCCGTTTAGTGAGTCGGAGTATATGAGCAGTATCGGGGTCAAAGCTCTGGCTGGTGAGGCGGGATATTCCACGCTTGAGCGTAATAGTTGCCGCCCTTCGTTTGATGTGTGTGGCATCTGGGGTGGCGAGACTACCGAGGGGTCTAAAACCGTGCTGCCAAGCAAGGCTTTTGCCAAGGTGTCCTGCCGATTGGTGCCCAATCAGGATTATCGGCGCATCTGCAAATTGTTTGCCGATTATCTGCAATCTGTTGCTCCCGATTCTGTCTCGGTCAAGGTGACTCCCCGTCAGGGAGGTGCTCCCTATTTTTGTCCACCCAGTCATCCGGCTTGGCAGGCGGCTGTTGCCGGGTTCTCCGATGCTTTTGGCAAGGAGCCTATCTCCATCCGTCGTGGGGAGAGCATCGGCATCCTTTCTGATTTTGAGGAGGTGCTTGGTGCCAAAACCATTTTGATGGGATTCGGGTTGGAGAGCAATGCCATTCATTCGCCCAATGAGAATATGCCGCTCGATATATTCAGGCGGGGTATTCATGCCGTGGTTTCTTTTCATTTGCATTATGATACCCAGTATTCTGCGCAGATTTGATTGATTCCGTTTTACGTTTATTGTGCATTTTTCTTTGTTGAGGAAAACAAAAACTATACATATCAGCAATTTCTTCCTATTGATTGCCTGAAAATAAATTCGGCCAATACGCAGATTTGTCGGACTGATTTTGCCCTTCAAAATGACGTATTGGCCGAATGTTTTATTGGAAATGACAGGTATCAGCTGTCCGATTTTGATTATTTCTCCTCCGCTGCTTTCGCGTTTTCCTTTGCCTTGTCCAGCTCTTTCTGCTGTTTCTCCATTGCCTTTTGCTGTTTGTCCAGCTCTTTCTTTGCTTTTTCAGCTTTCTTTTGCTGTTTCTCAGCCTTCTCTTTGTTCTCTTCGGCCTCTTTTTCCTGTTTCTCGGCGTCTTTTACTTGCTTCTTGTAAGCCTTGCGTGCCTTCTTCAGCTCTTTGTCTGAAGTTATATGGCTGGCCTGTAAAAAGTAGCCTCTATATTCATTGGCTTCCGAGTTGGCCATTTTCACTCCATCGGCTGCGGCATAGATGAAGTCGAAACTGCCGCTTTCGTTGATGGCATACACGATACCTGAAAAGGCTATCTTTTTGCTGTCTGCATTTCTGAAGAATACGATATCACCTTTTTGCAGTTTGCTTGTCTTGCTGATTTTCTTTCCTGTCTTGGCCTGCTTCTTGTTATTGTCGGGCAGTTCTATTCCTACCTGTTTATATAGCTCCGTATTAAATTCGGCATCGTTCAGTTTGGTGCTGCCTTCCATCTGTTTGCCATATTCCAGCATAGCTTCCAGGTCTCCCAGTTTAGCATTGGCCACCTTCTGAATGTCGAGCTCATCTGCAGCCATTGCTGTCAATCCCATCATCAGCATGGCTATT
>CALMUD010000058.1 GCA_937872735.1 uncultured Bacteroidales bacterium | reverse complement strand
GTGTAGGCTGTTTTCCAGTTGTTGTCACCATTGTCATATTGAATTTCAAATCCCGATATTGTTCCGAATCGTGCGTATTCGTCAATCTGTACGCCTGATATGGTGGAGGTGCCTGATAGGGTCAGCATCACCCATTGACCCGCATATGGTGAGCTGGCTGCTGCCCATCGGCCAGTTGTGTCGTTGGTGAGTACATTGCTGGCGCTCCATGTGAATGACTTGTCGTCGTTGCTCCATTCAGAGGAGGCACTGGCACTTGTAGGGGTGATGTCGCCGCTTCCTGCGTAGTTCCAGTATAGAATGTTGTCACTGCTGCTTGCTCCACTCATCTTCCAGTTGATGCTGTAGGTGCTGTCGGCCTTCCAGGTGACAGCTGCCGATGGATTGGTGATGGATGCGGTGGGCAGCACCTCTGTGGTTGTAGGTGCCAGGGTTACGGTTCCACCGTCAGGAACGGCTTTAAAATAAATGTATCCATTGCTTATTGACGATTCCACCTCTTTGCCGTTTTGGGTCACTGTCACATCTGTCCATCCACTTGGCAGTGTGCGGCGCAGACTCAATGGGTAGTTATAAAGGCTGTTGTCCAGATTATCGGTAACGGTCATGGTAATCTTGCTGTTGGTGTTGCTTACCTCGGTCAGCGAGGCAGCATTGCGCTCCTTGATGTAGCAGATGGCATTGCCGAATGTTGTTACCCAATAGTAGGAATCATTATTTTTAAGATATTGCAGAGTCTCATCCACAACGGTAGATGATAGAGGTGAATAGCCGCTTCCGTTGTTGATTTCATGTATCAGCAGTACGCACCATCCTCCTTTGTTTTTGGCAGTCTGAAAGGCTCCTGTTATGCTCGATGTGGAGTTGTAGTTGCCTTGGTTGCCGCATATCAGACAGCCAATCTGGTAGAAGTCGTTTGGCGTTTTCCCTTCCACTTGTCCGTTACAGATTCGCCCTCCTATGTAATATTTTGCGCAGACGGATTCGCTGCTAGGTGTTACGCAATCGGGATACACTATGGTTTTGCAGGTGTTGCCTACATTGCTTTCGACAGCACTTTTTGAATTTTTCATTTCGGCTTCGTAGGTCGATGCATTGTTGAGGTCGGCATGACTTACTGTGTGGCTGCCTATTTCGTGGCCTGCCGCATACATGGTTTTTGCATTGGCCCAAGTGTAATGGGTGTTACCAGGATTATTGGCCCAATTACTCACAATGTAGAAACTCCCTTTGTAACCATATTTGTTGAATAAGGGAACAACGGTATTGTATTGATTTATCAGGCAATCGTCAAATGTATAAGTGACGGCTGCTGTCTTAAAGTCCTCCCAATCGGCTATCTTGTATGCCGATGTTTGGGCTGTCATACTTAATACATTGCTTATGGCTAATGTACAGTACATTAATAATCTTTTTTTCATAAGACCAAAATTTGATAAAACATTATTTTATAAACACATCAAACACTATGCTACAAAAATACTCATTTTATCAAATTATGAATAATAAAAGTCAAAAAAAACGTATTCTGAAATTTTCAGAATACGTTTTTGTGTATTGAGGGCTCTGCTTATTTAGGCATCATCACCACTTCAATGCGGTTGCCCTGATTCATAATCTTGCTCAAAGTCGTCTTTATGGATTCGGCTGTTATTGCATTGACAGCGGATTCGTAGTCAGTCTCGTAGTCGTAACCATCTTGCAAATAAGTTGATAATACGCTTTGCCAGTAGTCATTCTCGCGGATGCTCTCTTTATGGTTTTTCAGCATTATCTCTTTTGTTTTTTGCAGGTCATTGGTTAATGGACCTTTGGCCAGAATGGTGTCAATCTCACTTTGTATCATTGGGAGCAGCACATTCTCCATTTTAGGGTCTGTCTCGAACGACATTTGCAGATAGGCCTGCTGAATTGGTGTTTTGGAAATTCCTGCTCTGGTTGACACTCCATAGGTGCCACCTTCCTTTTCGCGGAGTGATTCCAGGTATCTCAATCCTAATATGTTCTTTACTGCTTGTATGTTCAGTCTGTTTTGGAGGGTAGGTTCCATTTCTCCTGAATAGTAAATGAAATTGGAAGCCTTGGTAATGGTCAATTCTTTGCTGAAGTGATTTTCCACTTTCCCTTTTGGCACTCTTATGTTACGGTCAATCCATCTGCCTGGATTTTTCCCTGTTTTCAATCCTCCCAGATAGGTCAGGATATCTGATTTCATTGTTTGCTCATCTATGTTTCCTACAATTACCACTGTGAAGTTGGCTGGATTGCTGAAGCAGAGACGGAAGAATGAAAGAGCATCCGCTTGATTGACTTTGTTGAGTTGAGCAGTGTCAAAAGGCATGGTGCGTGAGTTGTGGTTGCTTACAGTTACATTCACACTGTCGCCGAAAGCCGAATTCGGGTCGACGGCTCTGTTGATAAGTGCCGTACGGTATTGGCTGATAATGGAGTTGTATCCTGTGTCATCTTTTCTTACGCCCGTAAAGTAGAGGTAGCATAACTGCATCATGGTCTGGAAATCTTTCACCGAAGAACTGCCTGACAGCCCATGGTCGTAAGTGGAGATGCGTGGATTGACCGAGGCTATTTTTCCTGCCAGAGCTTTGCGTAGTGCTACGGCATTGAAGTTGCCCAAACCATTATTCTCTACAATGCTGCTTGCCAGCATGGCCGATGGAAGTTTGGCTACTTTGTCTTCAAGCGATAAACCTCCGTTACTGAAAGCATATAATTCCACTTCGTCCTGTTTGAAGTCTGTCTTTTTCAGTACAACCTTCATGCCGTTGCTCAGTGTCCATTGAGTGTACCCCAGAGATTTGTTATATGTGGTCTTATTTATTTTTCCAGCTTTCGGAGTCTTGTTTACCAATGGCTGGTTGACCACCTTGTCAACGTAGGCTGTGACATTCAGGTTTTTCATCTCCTTTACATCGTTGGCTACCTTGTTTTTGTCAAAAATTGTTTTGAGTTTTTCAGGTCCGTTAATTTCGATGGTGATATTTTCTTCTCCGAAAAATTGAGACTGTAGCATTTTGTTTACATCTTCAATAGAGATGTGAGGCAGCATATTTTCAACGGTGGCATATTCCCATTCAATACCAGGTATGGGTTCAAAGTCCAGAAAGTTACGTTTGTATTCCTGCACATACGAGTTGTTCTCGTTTTTGTTTCTTTCGTTGTATGCCTTTTCATAATTGCTGAGCATATCGGCTTTCGCGCGGTCCAATTCAGATTGAGTGAATCCGTATCGGCGGGCGCGTTCAGCCTCTTTCAGCAGTCGGTCGAATGCGGCATTCTCTTTTCCGTCAGTGGGCACTACATATAGGCTGAAGGCATCTCTTGATTTTACCAGCTCTCCATAGGCGCTGGCAGCTCCGGCAAACGGAGAATTAGCCTCCTGGGTCACTTCGTCCAGACGGTCATTCAGCATACTGGTTACCAAATTTTGCATTACTGATATGAAGTAGCCTTGTTGGCTGGCTTTCACTCTGTCGGGTAGAGGGGCATGGCGATAGTCTATATCGATATGGGTCTCTTTTGCTTCTGGGTCGGTAATCAGAGCTACTATCGGCTCTTTGTTATCGGCTATCGGGTATATGGGTCTTGGTACCGGGTTGATTCGTTTGGGTATGTCGGCAAACATGGTCTTGATGCGTTGTTCCACGCTGTCAACATTTACATCTCCCACAATGATGATGGCCTGCTGGTCGGGGCGATACCATTTGTGGTAGTAGGCTCTCAATGTGTCATATTTGAAGTTGTTGATGATGGCGGTGTCGCCTATGACATTGCGTTTGGCATATTGTGAGTTGGGGTAGAGTATGGGCAGTGAGGCTGTCCACATACGGCGATTGGCTTTGTTGCGGGTGCGCCATTCTTCCCTTATCACTCCTCTTTCTTTGTCAATTTCGCCCCCGTCCAAAGTCAGAAACCCGGACCAGTCGTGCAGCACCAACAGTGCACTGTCTACTATACCCCAGCGATAGGTGGGAACAGCATCCAGATTATATACGGTTTCATCAATTGATGTATAGGCATTGATATTGGCTCCAAATTTGACTCCGACCGATTCCAGATAGTTGATGATTAACTTGTCAGGAAAATTTTTGGTACCTTGAAAGGCCATGTGTTCCAAAAAATGGGCCAAGCCGTTCTGATTGTCCTCTTCCAAAATGGCGCCTACATTCTGCACTATGTAAAAATCAGCCCGTTGCTTGGTGGTCTCGTTGTGGCGGATATAGTAGGTCAAGCCATCAGGAAGTATTCCATATCGAAGGGCGGGGTCCATGGCGATGGGTATATATTGTTGCCGATGGTTGGCCTGAGGGGTTGCTGTTTGTTGTGCCGAGATGGAACTGACGGCACTCAGTAAGCTGATTAATAGTAAAATGCCTTTTCTCATTATATTATTACTGTTTCTTTCTATTAAATGTAACGCAAATTTAGCAATTTTTGTGTATGATTGGTTATTATTGAGAGGTACACTATATGGCCGCACACAAAAAATGCTTCTGAAGTTGTCTTCAGAAGCATCCATTTATCGTAAGTAAATTTTATGCTTATTCAGCCTTGTTCTCTGTAGCCTGAGGGATGACAGAAACGTAAGATCTGTCTTCCTTCTTGCGTTTGAAGACAACAACGCCGTCAACTAAAGCGTACAATGTGTGGTCTTTGCCCATGCCGACATTTTCGCCAGCATAGTGCACGGTACCTCTCTGGCGAACCAAAATGTTACCAGCCTTGGCAAACTCACCACCAAATAATTTCAATCCGAGTCGCTTACTTGCTGACTCACGGCCGTTCTTAGAACTACCTACACCTTTTTTATGTGCCATTTTCTAATTCCTCCTAAAATTAAGCAACAACATCGTTAATCTCAATCTGAGTGAAATACTGGCGGTGACCATTCAATTTTCTCAGACCCTTTCTTCTCTTCTTGTGGAATACAAGAACCTTGTCACCCTTTACGTGAGAGAGAACCTTGGCTGTTACCTTGGCTCCACTTACTACAGGAGTTCCGACAGTTACACTGCCATCCTTGTCTACCAACAATACCTTGTTGAACTCAATTTCTGAGTCGATCTTGGCATCTTCTTCTGCATTGTTCTGATCATGCAGGCGCTGAACGAATAATTTTTGGCCTTTCTCGACCTTGAACTGCTGTCCAGCAATTTCTACAATAGCGTACATTTTGTTAAAAATACTATTAAGTTTTTTCCGGTGGCGGACATGTTATGCCACTTATTTGAGCCACGGAGGAAATATTGTGCAAAATTATGCTTTAATTTGCTTTTCTGCAAATTTATTTGCCATTCTCTTTTGAAAATACGGCTTTTTTGTTCCGAAATCAGTTTACACGGGTGATGTGTGCGCCGAGTTCATTAAGACGCTGGTCGATATGTTCGTATCCTCTATCTATCTGTTCTATATTGCTGATAGTGCTGGTTCCATGTGCGCTCATGGCTGCTATTAGCAGGGCTATGCCGGCTCTGATGTCGGGAGAACTCATCTTAGCCGCACGTAGTGGATTTTGGCGGGCTTGACCTATTACTGTGGCACGATGTGGATCGCAAAGTATAATCTGTGCGCCCATGTCTATCAGTTTATCAACGAAGAAAAGGCGGCTTTCAAACATTTTTTGATGTATCAGCACACTGCCTTGAGCCTGGGTGGCCACTACCAGGAATACACTCAGCAGGTCTGGGGTAAGTCCTGGCCATGGGGCATCAGCCACCGTCATGATGGAACCATCAATGAATGTGTCGACTGAATAGAGGTGCTGCGACGGGATGTGGATATTGTCGCCTTGTCGTTCAAGTTTTATTCCCAATTTTCTGAAACTGTCGGGTATCATGCCAAGGTCGTCATAGTGAACGTCCTTTATGGTGAGTTCTGATTCCGTCATGGCGGCCATTCCTATGAATGAGCCAATTTCTATCATATCGGGCAAGATTTCATGGCTGCATCCGTGCAGCTCTTTCACCCCTTCTATGGTCAGCAGATTGGAGGCTATTCCACTTATCTTGGCTCCCATTTTGTTGAGCATTTTGCATAACTGCTGTATGTAGGGTTCGCATGCTGCATTGTAGATGGTGGTGATGCCCTCGGCCATCACCGCGGTCATTATGATATTGGCGGTACCTGTCACTGAGGCTTCATCGAGCAGCATATAGCAGCCTGTCAGTTTCTCGGCTTTGGCTTTATAGATCTTTTGGTCTGCATCGTAAGCAAAATCGGCCCCGAGTTTCTGAATTCCGATGAAATGAGTGTCAAGTCTGCGACGCCCTATCTTATCTCCTCCTGGTTTGGGTATCAGGACATAGCCCATTCGGTTGAGCAGCGGCCCAACGAGCATGATGGACCCCCGCAATGAGGCACAGCGACTCAAAAATTCGTCACTCTCCAGATATTTTTCGTTGATGCTGTCGGCCTTGAATGTGTAGATATTGTTGCCTTCTTTGCGTACATAGATTCCCATGTCTATCAATAATTGTATCAAATTATTGACATCCAATATGTTGGGGACATTGCTTATAGTTATCTCCTCTTTTGAAAGTACGGTGGCGCAAATCACTTCCAGCGCCTCGTTCTTTGCGCCTTGTGGTGTGATTTCGCCTTGCAGACGGTGTCCGCCTTCTATCACAAATTTTGCCATCTTTTTTTTCTTAATACGCGGCAAAGATATACTTTTTTCCTTATCTAACTTAATTTTCTTTTCATTATCCTA
>CALMUD010000057.1 GCA_937872735.1 uncultured Bacteroidales bacterium | reverse complement strand
GTGCTCTTCCGATCTAAAAAGCCGATGGCAATGAACAACCTGAAACAGGTGACGACAACAGCAAGGATGTTCCAGCAAACGAAGCATAACGCGACAAGATAGTGGCACGAAACGAATCAGGACAATGGCTTGGGACAAGATAACAATTACACGTGACAATGGCGAGGCGGCAGAAGCTCAGGCCCCGATTATCGTATCGGCCAGCCGGAGCACTGACATACCCGCCTTCTATGCCGACTGGTTTTTCAGCCGACTGCAAAAGGGATACTCGGCATGGACAAATCCATTCAACGGAGTGAAGAATTTCGTATCGTATCAGAATACGCGTTTCATTGTGTTCTGGTCAAAAAATCCGAAACCGCTGCTACCCCACCTCGACTTTCTGACGGAACGGAACATAGGCTGCTACATACAATTCACACTGAACGACTATGTGTCCGAAGGGCTGGAAAAAGGGGTGCCTGAATTGCCAGAACGTATTGAGACCTTCAAATCCTTGGTCAACAAACTTGGCAAAGGTCATGTAATATGGCGTTTCGACCCCTTGATGCTCACCGACCACATCTCCCCCGATGACCTACTCAGAAAAATAGAAAATATAGGAGACCAACTCAAAGGGTACACCGAGAAACTGGTATTCAGCTTTGCTGACATTGCCGCCTACAAAAAAGTGAAAGCCAATCTGGAAAAGAACGAGATAAATTATCAGGAATGGACCGAGCCTCAAATGGCAGATTTTGCCAAACAACTGGCTCAGCTCAACCATAAATGGATGTACCAGCTGGCCACTTGTGGCGAAAAAATAGATTTGGGAACCTACGGCATACAACATAACCACTGCGTGGATGACCAGTTGATAACCCGTCTGGCCTATACTGACCCTCTGCTGATGAAGTTTTTGGGAATGCGGATTGGCACACAAGAGCCCGACCTGTTTGGGGTCAACCAATTGCCTGACGGCGCCATCAGCATAGACAGCACCCACTATGCCATACCCACCAAGAACAACAAAGATAAGGGGCAACGCCTATTTTGCGGATGCATCAGCAGCAAAGATATTGGCGAATACAACACCTGCCCGCACTTGTGTGAATATTGCTACGCCAATGCCAGCAAAGAGGCTGCAAAACATAACTGGCAACTGCATCAACAACAACCTACCGGCGAAAGCATCATAGGAAAATAGATATGAACTACCAAGAAGAACTGGCCAAACTAATCAGTCCGGGATTTGACGCCATACACAAGATGTGCGAAAAGGCTGTACCCGACAATTACAAAAACAGACCCTGGACTGCCAATTTGGGACATGGTACTGCCCTGTTGGAGACTGACACTCAGCTGAATTGCTATATGTCAGCCTATGGTGAGATGCACCAGAGAAAACTGGAAGTGGCTTTCAGCCATTTTCCTTTTGAACAGCTTTACAGTGATTTCGAGGTCTTT
>CALMUD010000056.1 GCA_937872735.1 uncultured Bacteroidales bacterium | reverse complement strand
CATCAAGCTCTCCCGGCTGCCCTGCAGGAAAACGCTGGAGGTGTAAATGGTAAGATAAAGTACACACTTTTCAGCCAATAGAACTGCACAGTTTTTCGACACATAAAGTGCACAGTTTTTCGCCAAGACTGCACAACCTCCGAGGAGTTGGTAAAATGAAGCCAGCCGAAACGGAGGTGGCGAGAAATGAAGGGGTATCGTGTGTACAATTCTATTCAACAATTAAAAGACATGGGCTTTAAGCGAGCTGCCGTGGCGGCACAGCTTCAAATCAATCGCCGTACAGTGGACAGGTATTGGACAATGACGGCAGATGAGTATGAAACGCAGCAGCAGGCCCTGAAGCGTGGGAGCAGCGTGGATGATTACCGCGACCAGATTCTGTATTGGTTGAGGGCTTATCCAACACTTTCCTCCGCACAGGTCTGCGACTGGCTAAAAGAGCATTATAACGAAGACTTCCGGGAACGCACCGTTTCACGGTATGTCAAGCGGCTCCGAGAGGAATACGGCTTGAAGAAGGTTCCTATTCCGAGAGACTATGAAGCGGTGCCCGAGCTCCCGATGGGGCAGCAGATGCAGGTGGACTTTGGACAGCTCCTGATGCCGAATGTTGACGGTGGACAGACCAGAGTTTATGCAGCAGCATTTCTGCTCTCGGCATCCCGGTACAAGTATGCCGAAATGCAAAGCCGACCTTTCACAGCAGCAGACTTGGTGAATATTTGCCACAACTGTTTCAGATATTTCGGTGGAATGCCGCGTGAAATGGTTTTTGACCAGGACAGCATTGTATGCGTCAGCGAAAATGCCGGAGATATTGTCTACACCTATGAATTTGAAAAGTTCCGGCAAGAGACGAAAATGACAATCTACATGTGCCGTGGCGCAGACCCCGAAAGCAAAGGGAAAATTGAGAACACGGTAAAATATATCAAGGGCAACTTCTTGAGCAATCGCCTTTATGTGGATGACGGGATTCTCAACGGCAGTTGTTTGGAGTGGCTGTCTCGTACCGCCAATGCAAAGGTGCACGGAACCACAAAACGTATTCCCGCTGAGGTTTTCAAGGAAGAATGTGAGCATCTTCGGCCGCTGGTTGGTTTTGATGAAGCTGTACTTCCTGTGGTTTGCCGCACCGTCCGAAAGGACAACACCATTATCTACGACAGCAACCGTTATTCCGTTCCTTTGGGTACCTACAACAAGCAGCCGGAGGTACGGATTGAAACGAAGGAAGGCATCCTTTACATCCAGACCATATTTGGTGAGGCGATTTGTGAGCACCGCATCTCCAGCGGCAGAGGGCTGCTCATCCAAAGCAAAAACCACACCAGAGACCGCACAACTGCCTTGGACAAGCTCCAGAATGATTTGGATGCTCGGTTAGAGCACAGAGCCGCAGAGTTTTTACAGGCCATACGCACGGAAAAAGCAAGGTATTCCAGAGACCAATTTCGCATCATACAATCTATGATTGACCAGCATGGCGTTCCTGAAGTGCTGGAGGCTGTTGATTTCTGCCAGTACAGCAATCTCAACAGCGCCAATATTTTAAAGGACTATCTTACCCACAAAGCCAAGGAGAATCCGAACGCTCCACCGTTGATTCCTCCCGTTGCATCCATTATTCCTGTAGCTGATGCAAAATACCATGTAACCACGCAAAAGCGGCCTCTGGATGTCTATGCGAAAGTGGGGGTAAGATGATGTTGACACCGCAGGAGCGAGTGCTGAACCTTCTGTCTGACCTCCGTATCCAGCCAGTTGATTTTGATGCCGTATATGCCGGCAAAAACAATCTGACACCGTTGGAAAGCGTGGAGCTGTTCCTAATGGAAGAGCAACGACTCCGGATTGAGAAGCAAACCTTGCTGCGCCGCAAGAGAGCCGCACTCCCCGCTGAAAAGGCGATTGAAACGTTTGATTTCGGCTTCCAGCGTAGCGTTACCCGGGAACAAATGCTCCGACTGAGTGATATGACTTGGGTGGAGCAGGCTTACAACATCTGCTTCTTGGGGCCTCCCGGCGTTGGCAAAACGCATCTTGCATTGGCGCTGGCTGTGCGAGGGCTCAATCTCGGATATGCCGTTGCGTTTGAAACACTTTCTGGCTTAATGTCCGTGCTAAAAACTGCTGAAATCTCAGGTGCAAGCAAGCGACGTTTGAAATATTTACAGAAAGCCGCCCTCGTTGTGGTGGACGAAGTGGGATTCATGCCCTTGACTCCGGCAGAGGCGAATCTGTTCTTTGGCTTTGTATCTTCCATGTCCGAGAAAACCTCGCTGATTATTACCTCCAACAAGGGTTTTGATGAGTGGGCTGATTTCCTTGGTGACGCCACCATTACGACGGCCATCCTCGACCGCCTCATCCACCACTGCGAGATTATTAACATGACTGGTAACAGCTACCGTTTAGCTCACCACCAGTCCATTACCGGCTAAAAAACTGGCGCTGAAAAAGTGTGCATTTGCTGGCGAAAAAGTGTGCACTTTACTTGACTGCTTACAACAGGGCGGCAAAACAGCATTTATCAACCTTTATCCTGACAGTTTTCTTCTCCGACTGCTCGCTTAGAAGAAAAGTGCGGGCATAAGATAAGTTCAGCGCGAAAGCTCTGCTTGCATGGCTGGACGCATCGACGGCATACGGCATTATACTTTCGTCTACCATCGGCATCAAGAAAGAACTGCCATTCCATTCTCCACTTCTGACTTCTGCTCATAGTACTTTATCTCTGCATTTAATTCTACTTTTCTCTTTTCTAAAGTTGCTATTTTCATA
>CALMUD010000055.1 GCA_937872735.1 uncultured Bacteroidales bacterium | reverse complement strand
CCATTGCTCCTCTGTTGGCAGTCCTAATCTCAAGCCCGTTATGCTATCCAGTTTTCGGATAAAGGCTTGGCCAGCATACCAATCGACAAAAGCAACAGTTTTCACTTCTTCAGATTCGGGCACACTATTCTGAGACCGGAACTGGCTGCACCAGGGTCATCAACCGAACGGTTGAACACATGACCGGAATGGATGGTTTGGGGACCTCCATACCGTGCGGTGTTACAATCACCACCACGCACCATTTTTTCGCTACCAGCTGCGGAACCCACAGGGTCGGTTACCTGCTTCGGACTGTAAGGCGCATCGTCCGCCCAATCGTTGCACCACTCCTGCACATTGCCCGTCATATCATAAAGGCCCAGCTCGTTAGCGCGCAACTGTGCCACCTTGTGGGGGACATCTTCCATATAGTAATCCATCTCCGAGCTATCCATCTCGGCATTCTTGACGGGAGAATGGAGCCAGCCGACCTCCTCCTGCGTGTTTCCACCCGCAAAGACATATCCATGACTGCGGTTGCCTCCTCTGGCGGCATATTCCCATTGGGCTTCCGTCGGCATACGGAATCCGTCTGCTCCAGCGTCCTCCCTCAGGCCGTTGGTTAAATAGATGTCAAACGACCCTTTCTGGTCTTTCCCGCTCGCTCCATACAAAGTCTCTTTCCGTGAATTGAATACATAATAGGGTTTCAGTCCCGCCAATACGCTCAGTTTGTTGCAGAAGAGGGCACAACTATACCAGTCCATATTGTTTACCGGATAGTCAGACTTATCCACACTGCAACGGCCGTCCTGCCCCATCACCGCCATCCACAATGCCTGGGTCACCTCTGTCTGGCCAATCCAGTATGGGCTAAGCGTGACCTGATGCACAGGACCCTCGAGACTGTCAAATGTGACATCATAGCTGGTGACAGGTGGTTGAGCCACCTGAGCGCCCATTCCGAATGTCCCGCCTGACACATGAACCATACGGAGGACGACTCCGTTCACTTTCAAATCCTTGTATTCCACACCTTTCTCTGATGTCAAAACTGGTTTGGTACTGGATATCGCCATTTGCTGGCTGTTAGTCAGCGCTCTGAAGGTATCAGGCACTCCGCTTTCCATTTCCGGGCTGTCATAACCGAAGGCATAAGCCCCACAACAACA
>CALMUD010000054.1 GCA_937872735.1 uncultured Bacteroidales bacterium | reverse complement strand
GCAAAAGAAAGGCGTCTGAGCGAAGTTTCGCTCAGACGCCTTTCTTTATTTATCTTGTTGCCTTACTGCTTGTCGTTTCCTTCTTTTCCAACCTGCGTTCCTTTCTTTATGGTGGTATATAGGCTGAAACAGATGACTCCAATCAGACCTACCAACAAAAGGATGGAAGTTGCCGAAGCTGTTTTGCGCAATGTCCAGTAGGTCTCAGGGTAACACTTGAATACGATGGTGTGCTTGCCAGCTGGTACAGCCATGGCTCTCAGCAGCCAATCGGCGCGGAAGTGGTCGGCTGATTTGCCGTCGATAGTGGCGCTCCATCCTGGCTGATAGTATATCTCTGAGAACACGGCAATACCGTCGCTTTTTGAGTTGCTCTGATAGGTCAGCTCGTTAGGTGCGTACTTGGTCAGTGTGATGGTGGCTGAAGTGTCCTGGCCTGCTTGCTTGCCTTGTACCTTGTCGGCAAATTCTTTTTCTACCAGCAGTGTGTGGCGTGGGTCTACCTTTCCCAGTCTTGTCATCTCGTCATCACTATTCTCAGTGATTTGCACGTTGTCAATGAACCAGGCATTGCCCAACGCGTGATTGTTCTTTATTGGCGCGTAATCAGGGTTATAAATCAGGTAGCGCATATTCAGCATGTTCAGTACTGGCGTGTTGGCAAAAAGGTTGTCAATGTCAGCTTCTGTGTGTATGTTACTGAACGATTTGGAAATGTATTCCATTTCGGGTTGAATTTGCATATCTATCAAGTCCTGATAGTCGCGCAATTTAGCTGCATTGTATCCGCCGATTGATTTGTGGTAGTAGCTGATGTGCGTATCGTTGAATGGGTCGTTGAACGTGAGTACGCGGTACGACAACCCTTTGTCTTGCAGAATGGCCTCGTCTGCCTTTGTTTTGCTGAATGGCACATATTCGGTCTTTTTGCTGAAATTGTCCTTGTTGAGGTATCTCTGGTCAACTCCCCATAGGTCAATGAGAACAAGGAGTCCGATGGCCGCTGTGGCGTATTTGAACAAAGGCAGTTTTTCTTTTTTGCCGAAGAACAGGATTATGGCGAAAGCAAAGAAAATGAATACGAGAGAACGGAGCGCGTCGGCTGACACCAAATATTTTCGGTCCTCCATCAGCGCATCCAGATACCATCCTGGCAGTTTGTAGGTGCTGTCGGCTTCGCAACTGAAGTCGAGGAAGGCACCTGGCGCTATCCAAAATATCAGGCAAAGTCCGCCAGTGATGCCACCTGCCCAATATAGGGCTTTCTTCAGTTTGCCATCTTCCACTTCTCCATCCATGATGCTCTTGAGGGCCATGCAGGCCATCAGCGCAAAGGTGAGCTGCGGAATGACGAGAGCCATGGATGGGGTGCGGAATTTATTATACATTGGCATGTAATGGAACAAAATGTCGTTCAGACCGAAATTTTTGCCCCAGCTGAGTATGATGCCGAATGCGGTAACGCCCACTATCCACCATTTGTATTTGTTCTTTACAATGAAAAGTGAAAGAACAAAAAGGAAACAGATGATGGATCCCAGATAGACAGGACCGGAGGTAAATGGCTGGTCTCCCCAATAGGCATAAGTCTGTAAATGCTGTCCCACTTCGGCGCCGTGATTGATAAGTGCTTTTGCAAGATGGGAGTCGCGGTGGTCTACTTCGCCTCCTGAGGCACCTCCGTAGAAGTTAGGAATGAGCAGCGTCATTGTCTCTCCCTTGCCATAGCTCCATGCAAAGGCATAGTCCTGGTCCAGACCGTCAGACTTGTCTGCCTTCTTGTCAACGGCTTGAGATAGTCTTGACTTTCCGCGGATACTGGTCTTGCTCATCTCATAGTTGCTGTATAGGCGGTCAGCATTCTCTGATATGGCCAGTCCTGCGCCCAGCAGGGCCAGCAGCCCAGCCAGAATCATTGGCTTCAGTTCCTTGCTGACAATGCTGTTGTAGATGAATCCTAATGTAAGGAATATGCAGATAATGGCTACATAGTAGGTTATCTGCAAGTGATTGCTGTTTATTTCCAGTCCCAGTGAAGCGGCGAACAGAATAAATCCCCACATCCATTTTTTACGGTAGAGCAGCAGCAAACCTGCGCAGACCAGTGGCATATAGCTCATGGCCCATCCTTTGGTGACGTGCCCTGCGGCAATGATTATGAGAAAATAGGAGGATAGCGCATAGGCTATGGCCCCCATTCCCGATATGGTTATATCATAACCCATGGCAATCAGAAAGATATACATGCCCAGCATTGACAGGAAGATAATGCCTGCTGTACTGTGGCCTAAAAACATCAAATGGCCTGCTGCCGTATTTAGATAGTCAGCAGGACCTGCTGGCGGGTAGATGGTATAGGTGGGCATTCCGGAGAACATGGAGCCTGTCCAGGTGGTGCCGATGCCGGTCTTCGCCTGATAGTCCTTCATCTCCTTGCACATTCCGTCTGCTTTTTCTATATCTCCCTGCTGCAACACTTCGTTGTGGAAGACGCTTGGGGCAAAGTAGAATGCAGTCAACAGCGTGAACAGCACTACCATCCCGATGTGAGTGATGTAATTTTTCATTTCTTTCTTTAGATGTCTTTTTGTATTTTGATTGCAAAGATACGCAAAATATGTGGCGGCTTAATAGGGCTTTGCTCTCATTTTGATAGAAATATCGGCACTTTGGTTGAATAGCCAATAATGAAAAGCGTGGAGCGGGCAAGGCAGATTGTCTGCCGTCCGTTCCACGCTTTTCTATGTTTTTTTTAATCTATATTGACTAAAAGTCTATATCCAGTCCCAGACCGAAGGCGTAATTGGTACGGGTGAAGTGGTCGGACCCTTTCAATTGTCCACTTGTTACCAGCGCATTCGCTGTTTCTTGTCCTGCCAATTGCGATACCAACGATGACAGATTGTTGTAGTCGTTGGTTTCCTTGTCATATTCATCGTAGAAGCACTGGAAATAAGAGAGGTTCAATTTCATTCTCTTGGTGATTTTTACGCCAGCTCCAAATCCGAGAGCGTAAGAACTGACATTGAATGTCATATCGTTCATATACGCATCGGTGAGGTCATATTGGGTACGTTGCCCGCCGATACTTGCCTGTATCCGCTTGGTGATGTCCCATTCCATTCCGGCCAGATACTCCATGGTGTTGCCCCCCAGTAGTTTCTGGCGATAGCCGTAAGCTGTGGCATCCTTGTCGAAATACAGATGATAGCCGAGCATGGCTCTGAATTTAGGAGTGAATTCGTATTGACCGCCAAATGTCAACAGAGCGGGAGAGTCTTCTGCCACTTTGTTTCCGTCCTTGAATCGGGACAATTGTGCCAGATTGTCGGCACTGGCGCTATTGGCCGATACGTTGGTCAATCGCATACTGGTCTTGAATTCATATTTGGCACCTAAGTTCAAGTTTCCCAATTTATAGTCTACTCCGATGATTGGAGCCACTCCCCATCCATCCTCATCGCAGTTGAGCGATACGTCCTGCGTGGCATAGGCCAGTCCTACCAGTTGGGTGGCTTGTGCCTTATATTCGTCGGCCAATGCGGTATACTTGGCTGCATTTGTCTCATCGCCGGCATTAGTGTATAGAATGGCTGCCTCGGCAGCTTTTCCTGCAGCTTCAGCTGCTTGTGTGCTCAACGATGAAAAATAGGTGTTGGCATTTTGCATTGTGCCGTCGGACGTTTTTACGCGGATGTTTTTCATATATCCGTAGTAATTGGCGCGGGCATAAAGCATTCTTAATCCGCCATATACCGAAAGGTTGTCGTTGATGCGGTAGGCCGCGCCGCCTGTAAATCCGTAGTAATATTGACGGCCACGCATGTAGCAATCCACGTCATACCCAGTGATTCCCATTTTGTCTTTTAGCAGCATAGGCAGCAGAGCCACGTTGCTTTCAAAGGAACCCAGACCTTCGTCGAAGGTGCATTTGCCACCTCCCCCCGTTACGGCAAATCCGAATTGGAAACTCCATTTACCAGTATTGTAAGCAAGTTGCAGGGAAGGTACCAACGGTGCGTTGGCTTCGCCTTCATACTTCTTTGTACTGTTGCCACCGTTTTCAACCCCTAAGTTAAAAGGGCCGAAGGTTGAAGTCACAGTGCGGGTCTGTCGTGCGCTTTGCAGGTTGAGTGACAGGTGAAAACCAGTGTCGAGCAAGGCCACGCCAGCCGGGTTGGAATATACTCCATCGATGCCGATGGCGCCCTCACGGGCAAAATTACGGCAGAATACGATGTTCTGATTGGTGTTTGTCAGCAGGCCTCCGGCCGTTGCTGTGGCAGAAAGGGCCAGCATCATTGCACTGGCTACCCATTTCATTTTCATTCGTTTTATCTCTTTTAATGTTCTATTTCAGAACGCAAAGGTAGGCTTTTTTTATTATAATTGTATTATTTACAACAATTAATTAGGAAATCATTGTCATTGTGGACTATGTGTCAGTAGCTTACCAGAAAAAAAGCTGTCTTCCATTATCAGGAAGACAGCCTTTCTTCTGTCTATTGAAAAGTCAAAGTCTTATCGCCTTACCACTACTTTATGTTTTTCACCGCGTACGATGACAATGTATACATCATTCTCTGCGGCTATTTCACGTCGGTACCCTTGATAGAACAAACTCCCGTTGCCTGTATAGATTCTGGCTTCAGCATCTGTTCCCCCTATGCGTATCACGCCATTCTGGCCTGTTACATATATTTTAGAAGGGAATATGAACCAATTGGCGTATAGGGTGGTGTCGCTGGTGAGCAAGGAGTCGTTGGTGAAGGCTACGCTGTCTTTGTTTATCCAGCCACGGAACTCACGTTTCTGTACAAATGGTTCTGGCAGGGTGAAATGACCATTGCTGGCCTCCATTTTGGTAGTGCTTTCTCCGTCCACCAGCGTGATGGTGTAAACGTGCTGTTTCCATTGCGCATACAATATGGTGTCGCTGGTGAGTATGGATGCTGCATCAAATGTTTCGCCATCTTCATTGGCCCATCCTTCAAATTGGTAGTCGAACTTGCTAGGGTTGGGCAGTACATAGTGTCCATTGCTTACGGTTACTTTTCTGACTGAGTCGCCATCTATGAAGGTGATGGTGAATCGCAGCTGATTCCAGTGCGCATATAGAATGGTGTCCTGCGTCAGTGTGGTGCCAGGGATGAACTGAACGCTGTCTTTGTTGTACCAGCCAGTGAAGATGTGGTCTGCCTTGGTTGGTGTCGGTAAGGTATAGTTGCCATTGCTGACAGTCAATTTGGTGGTGGCCCCGCCATATACCAATGTTACGGTGTATTGCTTTTGTTTCCATTGAGCGTATATGGTGGTATCGCTGGTCAGTGTCGAACTATTGGTGAATGGCTTGCCGTTTATGTTGGTCCAGCCGGTCATTTGGTAATCTGTTTGCGTTGGAGTCGGCAGGGTAAAGTGGCCGTTGCTGGCGCTCATCTTGCTGATGCTGTCACCGTTCACCAAAGTAATGGTGAATACTTTTTGCTTCCATACCGCATAAATGGTCGTGTCGCTGGTGAGTATGGATTCGTTGGTGAATGGGATACTGTCCTTGTTCACCCAGCCCACAAACCAGTAATCGTTCTTGTTGGCAGCGGGCAGACTGATGTGTCCGTTGCTGGTTACCACTTTGTTGATAGTGGCACCGTCGACCAGCGTGATGGTGAATTTTAATTGGGTCCAGTGGGCAAATAGGGTGGTGTCTTTGCTGAGTATACTGCTGTTGGTGAATTGTGCGCCCTTCTTGTTGGTCCATCCTGCAAAGATATAGTCGAACTTGGTCGGTATTGGCAGGGTGAATTTGCCGTTGCTGGCCTTCATGGTATAGCTGGTGTCGCCGTCCTCGAAGGTGATGGTGTATACCTTTTGCTTCCATACCGCATATAATGTAGTATCGCTTGTCAACACTGAGTCGGTGGTGAAAGGTATGCTGTCGGCGTTGGCCCATCCGTTGAAAATGTAGTCATCTTTGGTGGCGGTTGGCAGTACATAGTTGCCGTTGCTCACTTTCATGATGGTGGTGGAGGTCCCGTCGAACAGTGTGATAGTGTGCGTCAGCTGTTTCCAGATGGCATATATCGTGGTGTCGGACGTGAGCGTTCCGTCTGTCTTGAAGGTTACGTTGTCAGCATTGGCCCATCTCACAAAGGTGTAGTCTAACCGTTTTGGTGTCGGCAAGGTGTAGCTCTTGTCGTTGCTGACCGTCATGCGGGTGGTGTCATTTTCAGTTACCATGGTGATGGTGAATATCACTTGTTTCCACTGCGCCATGAGGGTGGTGTCGCTGCTGAGAACGCTGGTGGCAGAGAATGTGATGCCCTTCTTGCTGGCCCAGCCTGCAAATGCGTAAGCCTCTTTGGTCGGTGTCGGCAATGTGTAGTGGCCGTTGCTGACCGTCATGTGGGTAGTGTCATTCCCATTTATCAGAGTAATGTTGAATTCCAGCTGTTTCCACTGTGCGGTAAGTGTAGTGTCGCTGCTGAGAATATTGTCGGTAGTGAAGGTCTTGCCGTTCTTGTCGGCCCAACCCATAAAGGTGTAGTCGAACCGGGTTGGCGTTGGCAGTGTATAGTGGCCGTTGCTGGCCGTCATGCGGGTAGTGTCATTCACGTTCACCAATGTGATGGTGTATTCCAGCTGCTTCCATTGAGCCAAGAGGGTGGTATCACTGCTGAGAATATTGTCGGTGGTGAATTCCACACCCTGTCGGTTGGCCCAGCCAATGAACCGATAGTCAGACTTGGTTGGTGTCGGTAGAGTGTAGTTGCCATTGCTTGCTTTCATTCTGGTGGTGTCCGTGCCATTTATCAAAGTGATGGTAAATAGCAGTTGTTTCCACTGGGCAATGAGAGTGGTGTCCTTTGTCAGTTTGCTGGCAGTGGTAAATGTGTTTCCGTTCTTGTCAGCCCAACCCAAGAAGGTGTAGTCTGTCTTGCTTGGTGTCGGCAAAGTATATTTGCCATTGCTTACTACTTTTCTGATGGTGTCGCCCTCATTTATCAGTGTGA
>CALMUD010000053.1 GCA_937872735.1 uncultured Bacteroidales bacterium | reverse complement strand
GAATTACTGATTTCTGACAGGTCGTAACCGAGATGCACTGTACCTTTATAGATGCAGGCAATGCGGTCATCACTTCCCAATGTCTGGGAGATGGTGGTATCAACCATTTCCTCCACATCAACAGACAGAAATTCCCATTGGCCAATTTCTCTAATAGACTGTAAATAGACTGCCGTGGAATCAATCTTCTCATTGTGCACCACTTTAACTTCAGGAAGAATGGAAGAGCCCGATAATTTGCGCATAACCATCACTGTTCCAACCACAACTATCAGCAACAATACCAGCAAGGCTATCACCTTATACGAGCGGGAAAATGGCAGAACTTTCCATAATTTACGAAAAGCTGCCACCAGTTTCTGTGCCACCCTCTTCATCACCATCCATATTTTTTGCAACATAAGCTTTCTTTATTTAAACCATAAGCAAATCGGACACCAGACAGTCATAAAAAATTAGGTGCAACGGATTTTGGAATAAATCTGTTACACCTAAGTATAAGGAAGCCGCATTGCCGTTAATTTAAACTCCTAAAAAAAAGGATTTGGGCTGTTTTAGCTCTTTGTAATCCACCGGCACCGAAGTGCTACCCGAAGGTGTGGCCCGCCATTGAGTCAATAGAGTCGCCCGGAATTTAGTAAAATTGTTAAGTTTAACCAGTAACTCAACAATGCGGCTATATCTTTGTTCCGATTGACTGATTCAAAAGTACAGAGAAAATATATAGCAGACAAGAGCAGGAGATATTTGTTTTCTACTTTTTTTAAGTTACATTGCAAAGATTTTGGGGCAATTCCAAAGAAACTGCCAGCAAACAAAAAAAGAAAGACTGATGAACGGAACATTATATTTGATACCCAACACATTAGGCGACAGTGCCATCAATACCGTGATGCCTGACTACAATCACGACATCATAATGGGAATCAAGCATTTCATGGTTGAGGATGTACGAACCATACGCCGCTACCTAAAGAAAGTGGACAGAGAGATTGATATTGACAGTCTGACTTTCTATACACTTAATGAGCATACCGACCCAAAAGAAGTGGGAGCTTTTTTACAACCACTGTCTGAGGGGCACGATATGGGTATCATATCCGAAGCTGGATGTCCCGCCATTGCCGACCCTGGTGCCAACGCCGTTCGTGAAGCTCAAAAAAAAGGGATACGAGTAGTGCCGCTGGTCGGTCCGTCATCCATTCTACTAGGACTCATGGCTTCTGGATTCAACGGACAGAGTTTTGCCTTTGTGGGCTATCTCCCGATAGAAGATGTTGACCGAACAAAGGCCCTCAAAATGTTGGAAAAGAGAGCCCACACTGAAATGCAATCTCAGATATTCATTGAGACACCCTACCGGAATCAAAAGATGCTGGACAAAATTCTTGCAACCTGCCAAAACAACACACAGGTGTGCATAGCCTGCGATGTAACACTTCCTACCGAATATATCAGGACCAAAAGTGTGACAGAGTGGAAACATACCACCCTGCCCGATTTGAACAAACGGCCCTGCATCTTCATTCTGTATTAACAGAAAGGACAATAACAAAAAAATATGGGGCTGCACCACTTTGGCACAGCCCCATAATCATTTAGACGTATTTCTGTCTCGATTGGAAAATCAGAAAGCCTCGGCAAAAGCCATCGAATGACGATGCTGTCTCGAGACCATCATATTTCTGCCGTCCATCTCGTGGAGATAATGCTGATTGTAGCGCTTGATAGCGTCAATCAAGTCGTTATTGGCAGCTTGATAAACCGTAATCTCATTCTGGTTCAATTCCTGAATCAAGTAGTCATCCAAATGCGTAGATACGACTCTTTGCACATTCATGTCAAAAAGAGACAACGCCATGTTTAGATTGTCTGAAGCAATCGTCTTCATCGAACGCCATTCAATCTGGTGCGTCTCTGTGTCGTAAATACAAAGGACACTTTCAAAATTCAATCCGTCTTTCAGGACAAATTTTTTAGAATCCTGGTTCTCTACAATAAAAGCTACATTCATACTCACTCTGATTTATAAACGCCCCAAAATTATGAATTTCATTTGTTCTATGCATATTTTTTAACATAAAAATTAGAACAAAAGGCGAAAAATGTGTTGACAACTTTTCAAAAAGCATTTCAAACATCTGGCATAAAGATATTTACAAATAAATTCAAAATATAAAAAAGATTAATAAAAGGCTTATGAAAAATGCAAAAATTGTTTTTCTAACATTTTTACCTTTACTTTGGGAAATCACAACAAAAAGAACACATGCAAAAAACAAAATCCAGAATAACCCGATTGGCAGTGCTCCTGATGATAATTGCAGTGACAGCATTCTCAAGCAGTTGCGCCAGAAAAAATGCAAAAACGGCAGATACTGCCGATACCACTCGCAACGATAGCGTGCTGAGAGTAGCCACGCTGTCACAATCAGTATCATATTATGAAAAGGATAACACGCTGATGGGTTACGAATATGAACTGGCGACGGAATTTGCCCAAAGCCAAAACAAAAAAATAGAATTTGTGCTGGGTAAAGACATGAATGATTTGGAACAGATGCTTGAAAAAGGGGAAGTGGATTTGGTGGCCTACCCTCTCATAGTAACAAACGAATTCAAACAGAAAATAAAATATACCGACCACACCTACATCAGCAGACAGGTGCTGGTGCAACGCAGCAAACAAGCGCAAAAGACAGCCAAGAAAAAAAGCCACAAAAAGTGGAAAAAGGGAAATGACTCCTCGACCGACGCCCCTCTGCGTGATGTTACCCAACTGATAGGGAAAAAGATATATGTGGTGAAAGGTTCAAAATATGCCGATAGACTGAAGAACCTGAATGAAGAAGTAGGAGGCGGAATAAAAATAATAGAAACAAACAACCAGGAAGATGAGGAAGATTTGATGGATAAAGTATCAAACGGAGAAATTGACTACACCATCTGCGACGAGAATATCGCCTTGGCCAATAATACCGACTACACCAATATAGATATAAAAATGCCCGTAAGTTTTGCGCAGCGCTCGGCATGGGCGGTAAAAGACACCACTTTGCTGAAAAACGTAAACGCTTGGTTTGCCCAAAAAAGCACAATGAAAATGGCGGAAAAACTTTACAACAAATATTTTGAAGTAAAACACATTCTTCCACAATTCGTGACACCAAAGAGAAACATTCATGTGGCCAAAATACCTCAAGGGACTCACGAGATATCTCTATATGACCCCTATTTCAAAGAAGGAGCCAGCATTACGGGTTGGGACTGGAGATGGATTGCCGCCTTGGCCCATCAAGAATCAAAATTCAACCCGAACGCCACCAGTTGGTCTGGAGCACGCGGACTGATGCAGCTGGTACCAGGAACGGCCTATAAACTGGGGGCAAAATCAAAAAATGAAATGATGGACCCTGAGATTAACGTAAAACTGGCCTGCAAATATCTTCGAATATTGAGTGCCAGCTTCAGCAACGTACAGCAGGAGGATCGGATAAAATTCGTACTGGCAAGCTACAATGCCGGTGTGGGCCACGTGAAGGATGCCCAGGCCTTGGCTAAAAAATATGGCAAAAACCCAAATGTTTGGAACGGAAACGTGGAGGAATTTGTAAGACTTAAAAGTAATGCCCAATATTACAACGACCCAGTAGTACGGCATGGTTATCTACACGGCAACGCCGTCTGTAACTTTGTAGACATCATCACAGCTATGTATAC
>CALMUD010000052.1 GCA_937872735.1 uncultured Bacteroidales bacterium | reverse complement strand
GCGATTTGCGTGCGGCTGGCTTTGGGGTGGTGCGTATGGGGGTGGATGAGGTACTGGCTGAGGCGGTGCGTCTGACGAATTATGCGGATGATGCGCGGCTGTCGGGAGAGGGTGGAGAGGGTGGAGGTGGTGGAGGTGGTGGTAGCAGTGTGGCGGGTTGTGGTGATGTGCTGAATGAGGTGGCTGATGCGGCATTGTGCGTCCGTCTGCTGGCAGAGGCGCGGGTGTCGATGTATGGCTGCATGGGCCGTATGATGCGTGGAGTGGCGCAACCTGCCGCGGAGGAGGGGAAGCTGCTGTGGCGTGTGGCGGTGCTGCCTGCCATGGACCGGGTGGCGCTGGACCAGCTGCCTGCGGCGATGCTGCATTGTCTGGCACTGGATGTGGCGGCCCACTGGCTGCTGCTGCGCCGATGCGGTGCTGCGACTGATGCGCTGCAACAACTGGAGCGGACGCGTGATGGGGTGCGGAACCTGAGCCTCTGGCACGCTCGCGGTCTGCGCCGCAGAATTGGTCCGTTGATATGATAGGAACTGGAAATGAGGTTATTAGATTTTTTTCAAAATAATTAGTCTGTGAAAGTGGTGAATATGGAAAAAAAGGCGTATCTTTGCGATGACTCGAGAAGAGAAATGATAAAGAAGGAAAATTTAGAAATGATAAGAAAGGTATGAGAAAAAAAGAAGAAAGAGATCAGATTCTGTATGGAATGTTCAACCGACTGCTGAAGGCACGCCGACAGCAATATAAAGGCGAGCAGAATGCCGCGGCGCGCGCGCTGAATGACACTTATGCGGATGTGGGCATATTGTTCAACATCAACCCTATCACCATCAGGCACATACTGAGCCGAATGGACCATGGCGAACCAGCTGCCCGCAACCAGTCGGAGAACGCGGCGCTGAATGCGGCGTGCTGCTATATGCAGATACTGAAAGACTGCGTGTTTGCGGCGGCGGACAGAGGTGGCCAACCTTTAACCGAGTGGAGATAACGTGCCCCACGGACAAGAGAAAACCAAAACGATGCGGAATGAAGAATACCGACACCCCACGCTGGCCGCCATGGTGGCGGAGAACCAGCAACGGATAGCTACCTACTTCCGCCCGTATGACCCTGAGAAGGGTGATGCAGAGCAGCAGGTGACCGCCCGACAGCGCGTGAAGCTGCAAGACACGGAATACTGGCTGCCGACGGCGATGGTGGCGCGCTGGCCGAGTCTTGCCGACGGAAACCTGACGGAGGTGGCACGCGCCCCTCTGGAGGTGGCGGATGATGCCGACAGCGACACGATGGCTCCCACTGCAAAATCGGGGTGCGCTATTCCATCGTCACCAATGGAAAAGATGCAACGGCTGCGGCTGCGCTACGACTTTGAATACTGGTGCTACCGATGCGTGAAAGTGCAGGACAAACTGTCGAAACGGATGATACCGCTCAGTCTGAACCATGGACAGCGGAAGACGGCGCACCAGTTTGAGGAACAGCGCCTGCAGCATCTGCCGATAAGGGTGATAATAGTGAAAGCGCGGCAGTGGGGAGGGTCGACCGTGACGCAGATGTATATGTTGTGGCTGCAGCTGTACCACTACCGCCGCTGGCACTCCGCGATAGTATCGCAACTGAAGAACCAGGCCATCAACATCCGCTCGATGCTGACGAACGTGATACGCAACTATCCCACGGACGTGGCGCAACTGAGCATCACCGGGTTTGAAGGATTGAGCAGCACCCGCTATCTGCCCGAAAGGGAATGTAAGATACTGACTGGGAGCGCGGAGAGTCCGGATGCCTTGCGCTCGTTCGACTTCTCGATGCTGCATCTGTCGGAAGTGGGGCTGTGGAAATCGACCCCGAGCCGCTCGGCCGACGACCTGGTGCAGGCCCTCTACAGCACCGTGCCCTACATAGAGGGGAGCCTGATAGTGATGGAGAGCACCGCCAAAGGCATCGGCACCTTCTTCCACAAGAACTACCAAGCGGCAGAGAATGGCGAAAGCGTGATGCGGCCCGTGTTTGT
>CALMUD010000051.1 GCA_937872735.1 uncultured Bacteroidales bacterium | reverse complement strand
TACTCGATACGGAATCGTCCTTCGTCCGATAGTGACGCGAGACGTGTCACCTCCCTGTTGGGCTGGCGCGTGGGGAAAATGCGAAAGGTGAACATTGTATGAGAACGAGTGAGGTTGCGTGGTGTGTGTGGTCTCACCTTTCGGTGCCTAAAAAATCCTGCCACTCGATGTAGGTACCCGAATGACAGGATTTTTATTTCTTGTGTTATGATTAAATTCTGATTGACTCCTGATTAAATTCTGATTTGTTATATAACCCGATTGTATTCAGATTATTATCCAATTATTATCAGATTGCGTTACAATTGTTCTTCAATTATTATCAGATTGTTATCCGATTATTTTCCAATCAGTTTTATAAACTCATCACGAGTGGCAGCCGCCTTGAACACTCCCGAAAAATCGGAAGTGGTGGTGATGGAGTGCATCTTTTCCACTCCGCGCATTTGCATGCACATGTGCTGCGCCTCCAGCACCACCATCACCCCTTGCGGATGCAGCGTCTCTTGTATGCAGTCCTTTATCTGGGTGGTCAGACGCTCCTGAATTTGCAGGCGGCGTGACAGAATCTCCACTACCCGCGCTATCTTGCTCAGACCGGTGATTTTGCCCTGCGGAATGTAGGCCACATGAGCCTTGCCAAAGAATGGGAGCATGTGGTGCTCGCACATCGAGAAGAAGTCAATGTCTTTCACAATCACCATCTGTTCATAGTCCTCATCAAAGATGGCCGACTTCAGCACATCGCTCGGGTCCAGCTTGTAGCCGTAGGTCAGAAACTGCATCGCCTTGGCCACCCGTTCGGGAGTCTTTATCAGCCCCTCGCGGTGCACATCCTCACCCAGCAAGTCTATTATCTGGCTGTAGAGTGGTATCAGTTTCTCTGTTACCTCCTTGTCAGGATATTTGGCCACGTCCCATGGCTTCATTTCTATGTCCTTGTCCATCATTGTTCGGTCCCTTCTCTTTGTCTCTGTCGTTTTTACCCGTCTTATTTCAGTTTGAAACTCTGGGCTATCTCTCTGAACTTTTGAATGTTCTTGTCAATATCCTCGTTGGCGCATGAGGTGAAGAAATACATCTTCTGGTCGGAAAACACAACGGTGGCATAACCCTTGGCGGTGATGATGCCCGTGCTGTCTTTCTGTTCCAGATAATATTCAAATCCCTTCATGCCGCCTATGGTGGTGCTGTTTTTCTGTGTGATGACCATGTCATCGTCCATTGTGCCTTTCAGCAGTGCGCTGGCTGTCTTTTTGCGCTGGCTGTTCTTTACGGCGAGGTCTTCCACCATCACCTGGAAATAGACCTTCTTGCCCTGGTTCATCTCGGCATACGAGTCGCCAGAGTGGCTGAAGGTGGTCAGCAGTTGTCCAATCTTCTGTGCCTTGAATCCGCCATTGACGATGCTGAACACTGAATTTTCAAACCGTCCGTCGCTCTGCTGGTTGGGTCCTACATAGATGAGTGACAGCTCGGCCTTTACCAGTCCGTCATATACCTTGTTCTCGATGCTGGCAGGGTAGGTGGCACGGATGGTCAGCGGGAAGTTCTCGCCGAAGTAGAGCAGTGTCAGAGCTCCCTCGCCTTGTTGGCTGGCTTGTTCCTTAAACAAAAACGCCTTGTGTCCGTCAATACGGTACTCCTTCCATACGGCTGCTGCGGCCTTGGCCTTTTCAGCCAGACTGTCGCCACTCGTTGAGGTGGGAGTTTGCGTCAGTTCTATCTCAATGTCGTCGCTATCGTTGACAAACGAGGATACAAATCCGCTTGGACTCTTCTGGTAAGCGGTGTTGGGTGGAATAATGGCATAATCGAAGTCCTCAAACTGCACGTGGTTGGGGGTGCGTATGTTCATGATTTCCTGAACATCCTGACACCAGCCATTCAAGGCCAGTCCCAGTGCAACAATCATCATACCTGCTTTTTTCATCATCTGTCGTTTTTAGTGGTAAAGGGTGGTAGGGAGGTGGTAGGGGTGTGTCCCCAAAAAGGAGCAGCCGTCAGATCGGAAGAGCAC
>CALMUD010000050.1 GCA_937872735.1 uncultured Bacteroidales bacterium | reverse complement strand
CCACACATTCATGAGCGTATACACCGCAATATCAATCAGAAGAATCACCCATATCGGCATCAGCAGATACAGCAGCACATTGATTGCCAGGAAACCCGCAGCCATGCACAACAGCATATACAGCGTCTGGCGCTGGTTCAGTCCCAATCGCAACAGTTTGTGATGGATATGGTTGCTGTCCGCCAGAAATGGGGAATGTCCGTTACGCACCCGATGCAGCATCACCCTGAACACATCGAAACAAGGGATTATCAAGGCCGAGAAGGACAACAGCAGCACCAAGTGCACATTCATGCCAGCCACAATGGCAGGCTCAGCTCGCAGTTGCTGCAGAAAAAGGAACGACACCAGCGTGCCTATGAATAACGAACCCGTATCACCCATGAATATCTTGGTCTCCTTCTTGCGGATGCCAAACACATTGAACACAAAGAATACCAGCACCGTACCCGTCGCCGAAAACGAAAGGATAGCAAACAATACATCTCCCCGTAGCAGGAACAGCACCCCATACAGCACAAAGGCCACAATAGACAGGCCAGAGGCCAATCCGTTGATGCCATCTATCAGATTGAAGGCATTGATGATGAATACAATCATAAGCACCGACAGAGAGGCTCCTATATAGACCGGAATTTCAGTAATGCCAAGTACTCCGTATAAGTTGTGGATAAAAGCACCCGAGATGACAATCAGGACGGCCACCATAAACTGCGCCACAAACTTCACCCGATAGCTAAGATTCACCAAATCATCCATCAGGCCAACGCTGAAAATGACCAGACACGCGGTCGTCATAAACAGGAAGGAGCACGCATTGGCTCTGTCCACCTGTATGCCATCGTTGAGCAGCAGATACATAGCCGTTATCATGCAGAAGGTCATCGCCACGCACGGAAAGAAAGCGAAGCCTCCCAGACGCGATGCCTTCGACTTGCAGACCTTGCGCTCGTTCACCGAGTCAAATAATTTCTTCTTTACCGACACCAAAAGAATCTCTGGTATCAAAAGAGAACTTATCAGGCAACTTATTAAGAATGCGAATATACAATAAAGCATAATTTATCAAATTTCAGCTCTGGCAACAAGAGGGCCATCAACACATTTCCGCTTTTTTATTTTATAATACCCTATTGCCAGAATGGTTTTACTCCAAAAAGCCAAGAGTATAACATTTTTCTGCCACTCCGCTTCAAAAGCGGGTCATGGTATTCGTCTTTCATGGTCTCCCATTGTTCAAATATAACCAAATATATTCAAATTTGACTTACAAAAATAGCTTTTTTCCACATTCATCCCTAATAACAAGAGGAATAATAAATAGTTGACAACGAAAATCGCCAAGAATAACGGACTATTCAGTAAATTTGCTGTCAAAATGAGGACAGAAACACTATGCTGACAGAGACCCACGCCATAATTCTGCACAAACAGGATTTCAAGGAAAATGAAGCCATTCTCACCACCTATTGTGAGGAGCTGGGCAGGGTCAACTTCATTCTCTATGGTGCCAACAGCAAGCGGGCCGGCAAGAGACAGTCCTATCTGCAACCCCTCTCGCTGGTGGTCATCATTGCCGACGTCAGGCCCAACCGTCCCTTGCAGGTTGTCAAATCCATACGCAGCGACATGCCTCTCACCCATCTGCTGTCCGACCCTTACAAAAGCACCACCGCCCTGTTCATCGCCGAGTTTCTGATGCACTCACTGCGCACCAGCGAACGCGACAAGGGGCTGTTCCTTTTCCTCAAGGAGACCATTCTGTGGCTGGAATTGTGCGACACTGGAAGCGTCTGCAATCTTCACATCGCATTCCTCACCCGACTGAGTGTCTTTATGGGCTTCACCCCTAATCTGGGACCCGTTGTCCACCATTTCGAATATTTCGACCTTAGTCAATCGGAGTACATCCGATACGCACGCAGTGGCGGGGAGACCATTGACAGCGGGCAACAGACATTTCTGCGGAGCCTGCTGCGCATCAATTACCGCAACATGGGGTTGTTCCACTTCTCCAGAACCGAACGCAACGAGCTCATCGACAGAATAGTAAGATACTATCAGCTACAGATTCAGGGATTCGGGGAACTGCGCACACTGGATATACTGCACACCGTATTCGATTTTTAACGGAAGGAGGCGCCCCGCACCACCGCTTACCGCATAAAAAGAGGCGGCTCTCATTGAAACCAATCAACAAGAGCCGCCCTATTTTTCCAACCCCTTACGGTCAAGTGTCACACAAAGTCATCACCCATCTTCAGCTTGGTGTCATTCACAAAATCGCGTATCCGCTGTTCCTGGTCCTTCTTGCAGATGAGCAGCACATTGTCAGCCTCAGCTATGATGAAGCCCTCAGCACCCTGCACCACCGCCAGTTTACCCTCAGGCATGGCTATGATGTTGTCCTTGCACTCATACAGCATGGAGTTGCCCTTCATGTTCACATTGGCCTCGGCATCCTTGTCGCTGAGTTCATATAGCGAGCCCCACGTGCCAAGGTCCGACCAGCCGAAATCGGCCGAAATGACGTTCACGTTCTTGGCCTTTTCCATTATCACATAGTCAATTGACTTGTTGGTACACGACTGGTAAATCTTGTCAATATAGACCTGTTCGCCAGGAGTGTTGTAAAAGTCGTGTCCCGACTTGAACTTGAGCGAAAGTTCTGAGGCATAGAGGTCAAACGCACGCGATATGGCCTGCACATTCCACAGAAACATTCCCGAATTCCAAAGGAAATCGCCGCTCTCCAAAAAGATTTTGGCCATCTCTATGTTGGGTTTCTCCGTAAATGTTTTCACCTTGAATACGCCATTCTCGCCTGCGCCTTCGGTCTGTATGTAGCCGTAGCCCGTTTCGGGGCGGCTTGGCTTTATGCCGAGGGTCATCAGGCAGTCGTGCGTGGCGGTATATTCCAATCCCTTATTAATGGTGTCCACAAACTCATTTTCTTTCAGTATCAGGTGGTCGGAAGGTGAAATCACGATGTTGGCATGTTCATCTATCGACATGATTTTGTTGGTGGCATACGCTATACAAGGGGCCGTATTGCGGCGGGCGGGCTCCAGCAGCAGCTGCGAAGGCTTTATTTCGGGCAGTTGCTGCAATATCAGTTCCTTGTAACTCAGATTAGAAGCGATGAAGATATGCTCCACCGGAACTATTTTGCTGAATCGGTCGAACGTCATTTGCAACAGCGATCGGCCAGTGCCAAACAGGTCAAGAAACTGCTTGGGGCGTTTGGTGGTGCTGAACGGCCAGAAACGGCTGCCAACTCCTCCTGCCATAATCACGCAAAAATTATTGTTTTTCATATTTTTGGAAATTGTGAATTGCTTGATTCAATACTGCGAAAATAAGGCTTTTCGGCGGGACAGACAAATAAAAGAAGCCTTGTTTACCTCCAATGCAACAAAATTTAAGCAATTAGATGAAAAATAATGGCCACAAAAATTTGCAGGGTAAACAATTTTGGCTATCTTTGCACCGCAATTCAGTAATGAATTTGCTGCCACGCCCAGATGGCGGAATCGGTAGACGCGCTGGTCTCAAACACCAGTGAAGCAATTCATCCCGGTTCGATCCCGGGTCTGGGTACTCAAAACCGCTGTTAATCATTTGATTTTCAGCGGTTTT
>CALMUD010000049.1 GCA_937872735.1 uncultured Bacteroidales bacterium | reverse complement strand
CAGCGAAAAAGATAGGGACCCCAAGTTTTTTGGAGATGAAATCATGGTCAGCAAACTCAGAGCCGTTGTCGGTGGTAATGGTTCTCAAAAAATGTCTGTAGGGCAAGAGCATGGCCACCACGTTTTTTGCCAGTTCCTTTGCATTTTTGCCAGCTGTCAGCCTTCTCATCATCAGATAGTTGGTCTTCCGTTCGGTGATGGTGACGATGGCCCCCGAATTGTCCTTGCCTATGATTGTATCCATCTCGAAATCACCAAATCTGGAGCCGTCCGCCTCAATGGGCCGTTCGTGTATGCTGACCCTGTTTGGGATATGTGCGGTTCTGCCAACCGGCCGTTTCCTGTGCTTGAGGCGATGACGGCAGTTGCGGTATAGTGTGCCCCCATCGAGTTTGTCTTTCCTGACAATACTGTAGATGGTCTCGTGTGATATCCTGTCTCCCGACAGGGCCAGCCTCCCTGATATCTGTTGCGGAGACCATTGCTTTTCAGACAGCAATCTGACAGCTCTCCTTTTTACGGATTCGGGGACAGCTCTGTTCCCAGGCTGGCGGCATTTCCTTTCCTCTGCCAGTTCCTGAGCAAAATCGGATGAATATCCTCCTCGCTTCAGGCTGTTCCGATGACGTTCCCGCCATACTGTCGATTGATTCACACCGATAGCTTCCGCTATCTCTTTATTTTCTTTTCCTTGTCGGAGTAACAAACTTATTGCGTATCTTTGCTCCGAGTTTAATTGTTTGTATTTCATCAACACAAAATTAATTGATCTCAGGGAGAATGGTTTTCATTCTCCCTTTTTTTGTATTGATATTTATCGCTGCATTATACCTGATTTCTAATATTTATTTTGCACTTCTATTTTGAAATTACGATCTTCAGTCTTCATTTTTTTGAAAAAAGCGAAAGTGGTTGACAATATGGAGCGAAAATGTTACTTTTACCAAAACCATCCAGTAGAAGAGAACAAGAAATGGAAAAAATAGTATTGCCATACAACGAAGGTCTGCAGAAAGAGATAAAACAGATAGGCCTGGAATTGCAGGGAGAACAGAATATAATGGTGGTCAACAGCATGGGGCCGACGGCATACAAACGCAGCTATGGCGCCACCTACTCGGCCATCAGGCGGATAGCGCAGCCGTATGTAGGCAACGAGGCATTGGCCAAATGTATGTGGGGCATCGGATTTAGAGAGACCATGATATTGGCAACCCTGATCTATCCAGCCGACCATTTTACGCGCGAACAGGCATTGCAGTGGGTGGGAGAGATGCCCTGCGCTGAGCTGGTGGAGTATGCCTGCCGCAATCTGTATGCGCGTTTGCCCTACGCCGACAGTCTGATATCGGACCTGCTAACTCAGAATCAGTCATTCTCGCTTGAGATGACTTATTTGTTGGCGGCTCGTCTGGTTGAGGCTGACACCTTGTCGGCACGCAATGTCGCGATGTTGTTGGATAGCGCATCGCAGAATGTGAGTCTGGCGAGAGGCTCCTTGTCAAGTGCCATGTCTGTGTTTCTGAAACAGGCAGGAGTGCATGCCTCCTATCGCAGTCGTGTGACGGCCCTTGCTGATGCTTTTTCTGTTTCGGACAATATGCAGGCCCGATGGGTGGCTGAGGAGGTGCGCACGTTTATAACATACATGCCGGCCAAAGACTGAGTGAGCCAGACTGAGAACTCAAGAACTAAATAGAAGGGAAATCAATCTCAAAAGCGAAAGAACCTGCAACGCAAATAATTTCAGATTTTCGAGTTTTTAAACATTGATATTCGGATAAAATCCGTAATTTTACATTTTGATATTGAGAATTGAAGAATATTTCGTTTTGGAATGAAGATACACGATTATAGTAAAATATATATAAAGACGGGGGTCGCGGTAGGAGAATTGATTATTCTGAATATGTTGCTGGTATTGCTGCTGCACATATATCCTTATGCTGTGATGTCTTTCCCATCCAATTGGGTGATAGCGGACAGGGAACGTATGTTCTTTGCGGTCTCCAATATGGCCTATTTGTTGAGCCTGTCGTGGACTGGCATTGTACTGGATGAGCGTATGGTGTTCATTGAGCGGGTGCTGGAGCGCGTGTTCAAACTGGTGGCTTTCCATTTCGCCATTACCTTTTCTGCGCTTTACTTTACCAAGATACATGTTGCGGTATCTTTTCTCTTGATATTTTCCTGCTCGTTGTTTTTCGCTTTTGCGTGCTGGCGAATCATAGCCCGAGCTATGGTGAAGAACTATCGCAGCCATGGAGGTAACAGCCGCCGTGTCATAATTCTGGGGGCGGGCAGTGTGGCCAACGAGGTCTACAGCCAGTTGGTTACAAACATCTCATACGGATATAAATTCCTCGGTTTTTTTGATGACAGAGCTGTTGCAGACTATAAGGTCAAACCAGAATTGGTAGTAGGAAAACTGGATGCAGTGAATGACTTTATCGAGAATAACGATGTGGAGGAAATCTATTGCGCCTTGCCTGCCGGAGATGACCGAAAAGCAGTTCCTATCATTCATTTTGCCGAGCAGAATCTGGTCCGTTGTTTCCTTATCCCCGATTTTAAAAGATTTATCCGTAAAAAGGTTTCCCTTTCCTTTATGGAGGAAATACCAGTCATCTCCATGCGTACCGAACCTCTGCTCAAATTCGGCAATCAAGTGGAAAAACGAATATTCGATTTGGTGGTTTCCACCATTTTCTTAATCACCATATTCCCATTACTGCTCATATTTCTGGGCCTTGGAATCAAATTGACATCAAAAGGACCTATTTTTTTCAAGCAGAAACGCACGGGCGAGAACGGAACAGACTTCTATTGCTACAAATTCCGTACAATGTGTGTCAATCAGGATGCCGACAGCAAGCAGGCCACCAAGGACGATTCGAGAGTTACCAAGATAGGAGCATTCATGCGTAAGACCAATCTTGACGAGATGCCCCAGTTCTTCAATGTCTTTATCGGCAATATGTCAATAGTGGGCCCCCGTCCGCACATGTTGAAGCATACCGAGATGTATTCCAAACTCATAGACCAATACATGATTCGCCACTTTGCCAAGCCAGGCATCACAGGTTGGGCTCAGGTTACAGGATTCAGAGGAGAAACTCAGAGACTGGAAGAAATGGAAGGCCGCGTAAAGCGGGATGTGTGGTACATTGAGAACTGGTCTTTTTTCCTTGACGTCCGCATCATTTTCATGACAGTGTTCAATATGTTCAGGGGTGACAAAAATGCCTATTAACGAAACATCCCTTATGATGAAGCTGCTCCTACAGAAACATAAAAGTGTAGTGCCCTTTTTGTTGGCGCTACTGATGTCGGCTTGTGCCTCACAGACGGGTATGCAGCTGTCGTCATCAACGGAGGGTGGTACGCAACAGTATGAGTACAAGGGAGCCAATGGTGCCCGTTTTTTGCCTGTCTCGCAAACTGAATTGCCAAAGCATCTGACTGAAGCATTGCTGGAACAGATACCGCTGCGTGCCATCATCACCCCCGAAGGCAAACGGATGGAAGTGTATACACTGAAGGAAGAGACCCCGAATGAGTCACCGCTCGATGCCCCAGTTGCAGACCTTTATGAAAGTGGATGTGTGCGTATAGTGGATGTAAAGAGCGGGAAAATAGGGTATGCCGACAATACGGGTCGCCAGCTATTGCCTCCAGCCTATTATGCTGCCACCTCCTTCTCGGGCAGTCATGCCGCGGTAAGCTACGAACGGAGAAAACCCATTTATGCGTCAGCCACTGATGGAGACTCAATGATTACAGGATATGAACCCCAGCATTTTGCCATTATAGACAAGCAGGGGAAAATGGTGAAACCAGCAGTGTATACTTGCACCCGCGAGAATGTGGGCGGAATCGGCAGTAAGGCTGATTATGAAATGGTGTATACCAATGGTGCTGAGGCTTTTTATCTGACCGACAAGGGAGAAATGAAAGCGGTGAGGCTTGCCACAAAACCATAGAAAGGAGATTACTTGTATCAATGATAATAGCAAAGCAGAAACGGAAAGAAAACATAGCAGAATACCTGCTGTATATGTGGCAGATTGAGGACCTCATAAGGGCCAGCAACTTTGATATAGAGCAAATCCAAAAAAATATCATCAACCAGTTTGATCAACCCGAAGAAGTGAGGACGCAGATTCGGGACTGGTATCAGAACCTGATGGCCATGATGGAGCGTGAGAACGTGAAAGAGCATGGACATATACAGGTACTGCATAATCTGTTGGAAGATGTCAATGATTTGCATATAGCTTTGTTGCGAACTCCTAGCCAAATACAATATAACAGTCTCTTCTTTTCCACCGTATCTTACCTGACAGAACTCAGAGCCAAGGAAAAAGCCAGTCCTGAAGTCAGTGATGTGGAGCTGGCACTGAATGCTCTCTATGGCATCTTGCTGCTACGTCTGCAAAAGCGGGAGATAACAGCAGGCACACAAGCGGCAATGGCTCAGATAGGCAAATGGATAGCAGTGCTTTCGGTCAAATACAAAGAAAATGAGGCGGGTTCGCTGAAATTGGAAAACTGAAAAGAAGAAACAGATGGCAGAACTGAAAAACGAACCATATATCAATAGTGGAAAGGTGAAAAAAACATCGCCTTTGGCATGGGTGCCGACACTCTATTTCGCAGAGGGATTGCCCAACGTCATTGTCATCACGCTGGCGGTGCTGATGTATAGTCAGTTGGGATTGAGCAACGATAAGGTGGCTTTTTATACTGGATGGCTGTATTTGCCATGGGTCATCAAGCCTTTTTGGAGTCCATTTGTTGATATGCTCAAGACCAAGCGCTGGTGGGTAGTTTCCATGCAGTTTTTGATGGGAGCAGGTTTGGCCAGTGTGGGTTATGGCATCACTTCGGATGGTTTTGTCACCAAAACACTTATTGCTTTCTGGCTCATTGCCTTCTGTTCAGCTACGCATGATGTGGCGGCCGATGGCTATTATATGCTGTCGCTTTCCCCTCATGAGCAGAGTTTCTTTGTGGGAATCCGCAGTACCTTCTATAAGATAGCCAACGTGTTGGGACAGGGGGTACTGGTGTTTTTGGCAGGCCGTCTGGAAAAAGTGTGCGGCATCCCTGTGGCATGGAGTGTCACCCTGTATCTGTCGGCAGCCATCATGCTGGCTGTTGCGCTATATCACTTCGTTATGTTGCCTCGTCCCGCCTCCGATTTCACTTCCACAACGCGCAATCTGCCTTATATCTTCATTCGCACCTTTGTCAAGTTTTTCCGCAAAAAACATATAGTCAGGGCATTGCTGTTCATTCTCCTATTCAGATTGGGAGAGGCGCAGCTATGCAAAATATCACCTTTGTTTATGAAAGCGCCGATATCGGAAGGCGGATTGGGTTTTTCTGTTGATATGGTGGGTATGGTATATGGCACAGCAGGAGTCATAGCACTGCTGGCTGGCGGAATACTGGGAGGTGTTCTGGTGTCGAAAGACGGATTGCGTCACTGGTTCTGGCCCATGGTGATGAGCATGAATCTGCCCAATCTGGTGTATGTGTATATGGCGTGGGCACATGTGCGCAGCCTTGCGCTGGTTACCTCGCTGGTATGTCTTGAGCAATTTGGTTATGGTTTCGGCTTTACAGCGTTTATGCTATACCTTATTTATTTTTCCAGAGGACGTCACAAAACATCGTTTTATTCCATCAGTACTGGTTTTATGGCTCTGGGCATGATGTTGCCAGGAATGTTCTCGGGTGAAATCCAGAGTCACCTGGGATATCTTGATTTCTTTATCTGGGTATGTATATGTACCATACCAGGATTCATAATAGCAAAATTCTTACCGATAGACCCTAATTTTGGTAAAAAAGATTAGGATTTTTTCTTTTTGCTTTTTATATTTATATCGGCAACAAAAAATAGCCGTTCCCGTTATCATGGAAATGGGCAAATATCGGGAAAAGGGACAAACGCAAGAATTAACAACCAAATTTAGAGAATATGACAACAGAAGAATTGTTAATGGAGATTCAAGATACTGACGAACTCCTTTACACCCAGGCGGAGTCAGAGTTGATGCTCGACTATAAAGAGGCTGTGGAGAAACTGGTGACAGAAAACGAAGAGGATGAAAAAATCCGGAAGGAACTCATCTCCAAATTTGCAACATTGAGCAATCTTATTGTTGAGTATAACGACAGAGTGGAGTTGTCATCGGATAATGTAACGGCCCCTTCGAAAGAAGAAATGGCCTCATTGAAAGCTCTATTTGACAAGATAGAGAACTTGGACTTTGAGACAACCGACAAATACAAATATTTGACAGGCGCCAGAGCCTGAGCGGAGTCTTGTCCAAGACATTCTTAAAACAAACAGGAACATCCTCCAAAAGGGTGTTCTTTTTTTTGTCTTTCTTGGCATCTACAAGCTTGGCATTGTTATCCAAATTGAATATTTTGTAGTATCTTTGCATAAGATAAGCTGCACTCGGCATAACATACAAGCGAGCTTGTATGATTCTGTGCTCGTTTGCGTTATCTTTGCATAAGATAAGCTGCACTCGGCATAACATACAAGCGTATGGTTCTGTGCTCGTTTGCATTATCTCTGCATAAGATAAGGTTTGGCCTCTCCGAGTGGGGAATCCATTATGGCAAGAACATTTACAGAATGATAATTAGCCCGTGGCTTCATCCACTTCCAGCTATTCCTGTCACGATAACAACGTCTCGCTTCTGTCTGGAAAGCAGTGTGAGACAGAAGATAAAGTAAAACATATAAAAAGAACGTTCCTGATGATGAAGAGACAAGCCTATAATATTGGCCTGGATGCGGGTTCAACAACGTTGAAAGTGGTGGCAACCGATGAAAATGGAGATATATTATTTTCAGATTATAACCGCCACCATGCTGACATAGCAAAAACGCTATCTGACTCACTACACCATTTGCTTGACAAAATGGGCAATGTTCCAGTCCGCATACAAGTGACTGGTTCTGCTGGCATGGGCTTGTCGGAGCGTTATCATATACCATTCATACAAGAAGTGGTGGCGGCGACCGATGTGGTGGAAAAGAAATTTCCGCAGGTGCGGACGCTCATAGACATTGGCGGAGAGGATAGCAAAATTATCTTCTTCGGCAAAAATATGCAGGCGGATATGCGAATGAACGGCAACTGTGCGGGTGGTACGGGTGCCTTCATCGACCAGATGGCCGCCATACTGAATGTTACTACCAACGACCTGAACACCATGGCCCAGCGGGCCGAGACCGTTTATCCCATTGCCTCGCGGTGTGGAGTGTTCTCCAAAACCGATATTCAGAATTTGATAGCGCTGAATGTGAAGCGCGATGATATAGCCATCTCAATTTTCCATGCCGTAGCTACGCAGGTGCTTTCAACCTTGTCGAGAGGTTGTGACATTTTGCCAAAAGTATTTCTGTGTGGAGGTCCATTCTCCTTCATACCTGTGCTGAAAGATATAGTGCGGGACAAGTTGGGATTCAAGGATGATGACATCATACTGGATGCTCATGCGCAAGTGGTGCCAGCCTGGGGAGCGAGCCTTTCCATACCGGAGAATGCCCAGCTGTTGAGCCTGCAAGAGTATATCACCCTCTTTGAATCACAGTCGGGAACTCCCATCAAGCGCGTATCGGGTCTTCAGCCGCTGTTCAAGGACCAGACAGAGTATGATGCGTGGCTGGCAGACAAGGCAACGCACGCCATAGTCAAGAAAGAATTTAAGGATCTTGAGTCCAATGAATGTTATATAGGCATTGATTCGGGTTCAACCACCACCAAAGTGGTGGCCACAGATCTGAACGACCATATATTTTTCACTTTCTACAAGAAGAGTAGCGGCCGTCCGCTCGAGGTGGCCAAGGAAGGATTGACGCAGCTCAACGCAGAGGCCAAAGCCGCAGGTTTGAATCTGATGGTGAAAGGCAGCTGTTCCATAGGATATGGAGAAGACCTCGTCAAGACGGCGTTCGGTCTGGACTATGGCATGGTGGAGACCATAGCGCATTACACGGCAGCCCACAAGCTGAATCCGAATGTCTCCTTCATACTGGATATTGGCGGACAAGACATGAAAGCCATATTTGTGGAGAATGGAGCTATTAACCGATTGGAAATCAACGAGGCATGTTCGTCAGGTTGTGGCTCGTTCATTGATAGTTTTGCCACGTCGCTCAACTGTCCGTTGGGCGAGTTTGTTGACCGTGCCTGTCATAGTACCAATCCATGTGACCTCGGTACCCGCTGCACTGTGTTCATGAACTCAAAAGTGAAACAGTCGCTGCGTGAGGGTGCGCCGCTCGACGATATCTCATCAGGTCTGGCTTATTCGGTAATAAAGAATTGCCTGTATAAGGTGCTGAAACTGAAAGACGTAAAAGAACTGGGAGAGCAGATTGTACTGCAAGGCGGCACTATGCGCAACAAGGCGATTGTACGCGCATTTGAAAATTCAGTCGGGCGAAACGTGATAGTTTCCAACTATCCCGAATTGATGGGAGCCTATGGAGCGGCCCTTTATGCCAAGCGCATGACCGAACGGAAAGCCGAATCGGCAGCCCGTCCGTTATCGGAAATATGTGATCTGAAAGAATATAGCACACAGCCATTCCGTTGTGTGGGTTGCGAGAATAACTGTCAGGTGCTCAAGAATGTCTTTGCCAATGGCAAAGTGTTCTACTCTGGCAACAAATGTGAGAAAATCTATACCAATCGGGGTGAAAAGGCAAGAGCGGCCTTCAACATGAGTCTCTTCAAAAACGAATTGGTATTTCACAAGAACATCCGATTGGCAGAAGACGCACATCCTTATTTGACGCTGGGCATTCCGCGGGCGTTGAATATGAATGAGGATTTTCAGTTCTGGTACACCCTCTTCACGCTCAACAATGTGAAGGTGCAGCTGTCGCAGCGCTCTACCAACAAGATATATGAGCGCGGACTGAATACGGTGATGGCAGATAATATCTGTTTCCCTGCCAAACTGGCGCATGGCCACGTGTTTGATTTGATAGACAAAAAAGTGGACCGGATATTCTATCCGTATGTCATCTATGAGATTCAGGACAAGAATACCAACAACAGTTTCAACTGTCCGGTGGTATCAGGATATTCAGACGTGTTGCGCAGTGCCATCAATCCGGAAGCCAAATATGGTATACCACTGGATGCTCCAGTCATTAATTTCAAGGATCGGGATTTGCTGCATAAGCAGTGTTTGCGATATCTGAAGGAATTATTAGGCAAGAATTTCTCGAAAAAGAATTTTGAAAAATCATTTGAGGAAGCGATAGCCGCCCAAAACAAATATGTGCAGACCTTGCAGCAGAAAGCACAGCATCTGCTGGAGTCGGCCCGAAAGGATGACCGAATGCTGATATTATTGGCGGGACGTCCTTACCATACCGATTCGCTGGTACAGCACAAGATTTCGGAAATTATTACCTCTTTCGGTGTGGACGTCATTACGGAAGACCTTGTACGCACCAATGATTCAGCCGAACTGAAAGATGTCAATATCATACCGCAATGGACCTATGTGAACCGTATCATGAAAGCGGCCCAGTGGGTGGCAAACTCCTCCGACCGTGTTTATTTTGTGCAGCTCACTTCCTTTGGTTGTGGTCCTGATGCCTTCATTCTGGATGAAGTCAGTGACATACTTAAGCGCTCGCACAAGAATTTGACCATTCTCAAGGTGGATGATGTCAACAATGCCGGTTCGTTGAAGCTCCGCATCCGTTCGCTCATCGAGAGCCTGAAGTTCCACGAGGAGGAGACCCGTCCAGTCAGTCCGTTCCATACTACACCCATATATACGGATTCGGATCAGGACAAACAGATATTGGTTCCCTATTTTTCCGACTTTTATTCCCCGTTCATACCGTCAGTTTTTGGTCTGATGGGGGAAAATCTGCAAAATTTGCCACCGAGCGACCAACATTCGGCTGAACTGGGACTGAAATATGCCAACAACGAGATTTGTTATCCTGCCACTTTGGTGGTGGGTGACTGCATCAAAGCCTTGCAGTCAGGGCAATATGACCCTTCCAAAATAGCGTTTGCCATTACCCAGACGGGTGGGCAGTGCAGGGCCACCAATTACATAGCTCTGATAAAAAAGGCACTGGTGAATGCCGGCTATGGCAACATCCCCGTCATTTCCATCTCCATCATGAACACCATCAACGAACAGCCTGGTTTCCAGCCAGATGTGAAGAAGGGTGCCAAGTCGGCCATCTATGCGGTACTTTTTGCCGATGCTTTGGGCAAGATGTATTATGCCACAGCGGTGCGGGAGAAAGTAAAAGGAATAGCCAAACAGTTGAGGGAGGAATATCTGACCAAAGCGGTCGAGTTCGTCCGTCAGCATAAGCCTACCCATCTGGTAGGATTGATGAAAGAGGCAGCCGAAGCCTTCAATAATGCGGCAGTAGACCGCAAGGCGCCACGCATAGGTGTGGTGGGCGAGATATTCATCAAGTATAATAATTATGGGCAACAGCATGTGGTGGATTGGCTGGTGCAGCATGGCATAGAGCCAGTGATACCTGCGCTGTCAGAATTTTTCACCCAGTATTTTCCTAACTCCAAGTTCAATGGTAAGACCAATCTGGAGAAGAACTCCTTTATGACAGGGTTCTATCGGGTACTGGGAGAAACATGGATGAACCATGTATCGGGCAAGATAGACAAGGCGGCATCGGCATTCCGATATTACGAGCCGAACGACAGCATACACGAGGGTGCCAAAGAGGCCTCCCAAATAGTGAATCTGGCCGCCCAGTTTGGCGAGGGCTGGCTCATACCCGCCGAGTTTGCCTCCTTTGCCCGCAGAGGCATCAAGGCCGCTATCAGTTTGCAGCCATTCGGCTGCATAGCCAATCATGTGGTAGCCAAGGGAATAGAGAAAAGAGTGAAGGATTTATATCCCGACCTCAATCTGCTATATCTCGATTTTGATGGAGGTGTCAGTGAGGTGAATGTGCAGAACAGATTGCACTTCATAGCCCGCCAAGTGATGCGCCAGGAATGATGTTATATTAAAACTGCAATTAGATGTTCCAAGTCACCTCTTTTCTTGAAAGGAGGTGACTGGAGTTGCGGTTGGTATGGATATTGCATATCAAATAAAAGTATCGGGACTCTTTTTATTAACTGCGTTTATGGTAAAACGTTTTTGTCAAATGCTGTTGTGCCTATGTTGTTGCGTAGGTGCCAGTGGCCAGTCGTTGTCGCTCTCCAATCTGGAGGACATCTATGCGTGCAAGTCGGCCGATCAGATTAATGCCTATTTGCGCAAGCTGAAATGGGAAGGCAATACCACCTATATCAGAGATAACGCCTTTGAGGTGAGTCTGCAATTCAACAACGTGGAGGACATCATGGTGAAACAGGATTCGTTGGGATTCCGTTTTATCTCCTATCGTCTGCACAGCGAGGAGGATGTTTTGCACTACCAGCAGAATAGCAAGAATTTCAAACATTTTGAACTGCTGCCGTCACAACATGAGAATGTGAAGATTTATCGCCGTAAGGATGTGTTGCAGCAGCTGACCATGAATAACACACGAGGCATATTGACTATCCTATATGAGGAACGTCCGGATGTGTCATTTTGGAATGATTTGATAGACCGGAATTCTCATTTTGACCCTTATGAGGTGGGTACTTATATGGCCTCGGAGGGTGGTGTGCTGGTAGGAAAATCGGCCGATGGTACCGAGGGTTACATTGTAGCGATGGAGGATGCCAAGCATGGCAATGGTTGCAGTTGGAGCTCGGCTCAAGTGATGGTGCGAGGCACCTTTACCGCTTCAGACTGGTATAGAGCCCATACCGATTTGGATGGTGCCCATAATTCAAAAGCAGTGTATGTGTATGTGCTTGGCAACAAGGAACGGCAGCCCCGTGCGGTGCAGTTGGCCTGCGACTTTACGGGGGGAGGCAAGACTGACTGGTATTTGCCCTCGATAGGCCAGCTGAAAATGATATCGGATAACATGGCTGATATCAATGCTTCTCTCAAAAAGAATGGAGGCATCTCCATAGCCAAAACATGGTACTGGTCCAGTACCCAGTATAATGACCGTATGGCCTGGTCGTGCAACTTTGCTACCTATATGGTGGGGCCTAGTGCCAAGGACGGTCACGACCGAGTGCGGGCGGTGCGCACCATCAAACTGGAAAAATAACAAACCATAGCGAACTTAAAACAGCGTAGGCGGAATTTTATAGTTCCGCCTACGCTGTTTTGGTTGAATCTGGTATCAATGGATTCAGAATGATTGCATATCGCAAAGCTTTTTATAAATACCATTCTTGGCAATCAGTTCTTCATGTTTGCCCCGTTCTACAATTTCACCCTCATTCAGTACGCAAATCTCGTCCGCATTCTTGATGGTGGATAGGCGGTGTGCAATGACGATGGTGGTGCGTGTCTTCATCAGGTGCTCAATGGCCCCCTGTACCAGTTTCTCCGATTCGGTGTCGAGTGCCGAAGTGGCTTCATCCAGAATCAGAATAGGAGGATTCTTGAGAATGGCCCTGGCTATACTCAAGCGTTGGCGTTGTCCGCCCGAAAGGCGTTCGCCACGGTCGCCGATATTGGTCTGATACCCCTCTTCTGTTCCCATTATAAATTCGTGTGCGTTGGCAATGCGAGCCGCCTCCTCTATCTGTTCTTGTGTGGCATTGTCGGTGCCGAAAGTGATGTTGTTGGCAATGGTGTCGTTAAACAGAATAGCCTCCTGATTGACGTTTCCCATCTGTTTGCGTACATCGTACAGCCCCATATCCTTGATGTTGACACCATCTATCGTTACCTCACCCTTTTGCACATCATAGAATCGGGGCAGCAAGTCCACCAAAGTGGATTTTCCCGAGCCCGATTGACCCACCAGTGCAATGGTTTTGCCTTTCTCAATGGTCAGGTTGATGTCTTTCAGAATCCATGTGTCCTCATATTTGAACCAGACGTCCTTATATTCAATTTTGCTGTTGAATGGTTTGATTTGGACAGGATTCTCCACCACCTTCAGCGGATTCTGAGCTGCCAGAATCACATCGATACGGTCCAGCGAGGCACGTCCTTTCTCTATGCTGTACCAAGCCTTTGATAAGTCTTTGGCAGGATTGATGATGCTATAAAAAATGACCAGATAATAGATGAAAACCGGTGCATCGAGTGTGCTTTGACCTCTCAGAATCAGTGTGCCACCAAAAATCAGAACCAGCGCGATAGTGGCAGTTCCCAGAAATTCGCTCATCGGGTGAGCCAGAGAGTTGCGTCGGCTCATGGCATTCACTGTTTTCCGCAGTGTGTTGTTCATCACCTCAAAACGGCGAATCACCGTTTTCTCCGCATTGAAAGCCTTGATGACCCTCAGACCGCCAAGCGTCTCCTCAATCTGGGCCATCAGTTGTCCCATTTGTTGTTGCCCGATTTTCGATTTCCTTTTAAGTGATTTGCCGACCTTTCCCATCAGCAGCCCTGCAAAAGGCAGCACCAGCAGCACAAACAGCGTCAGTTGCCAACTCAGCACAATCATCACGCCGAGGTAGATGAGAATCATGATAGGGTTTTTGGAGAGCATTTCCACCGAACTCATGATAGAGGCCTCCACCTCATTCACATCAGCTGTCATACGGGAAATGATGTCTCCCTTCTGGTGATGGTGATAGAATCCCAGATTCAGGTCCACCACCTTCTCGTAAAGTTGTTGACGCAAGTCACGGACAACGCCCGAGCGCAGCGGAATGACAAAATAACTGGCCAGATAGGAAGTTCCTGTTTTCAGCAGCGTCATCACCACCAGCACCGTTCCCAGAATCAGCAGCGTGCTTATTCCTCCATGTATCTGAATGTAGTTTTGCATCCAGCAGTACACATTGTTTTTAATCACGTCCATATCCCAGGCAAAAGGCTTATAGACAAAGACCTCACTTTCCATCTTGAATAGAATCTTCAGGATAGGAATGATGAGTGCAAAAGAGAACAAACTGAAAATGGTGGAGAGAATGTTGAACAGAATGTTCAGCGTAACATACAGTTTGTAGTTGGCGACGAACCGTTTAATCAGTTTGACAAAAGGGGGAACTTTCATTCTTAGTTGAATTTATACGTTTAATACTACGCAAGGGCATAAAAAAGTCAGGAAAGGCCAACTGAAAAAATCAGTTGGCAAACTTTCCTGACCCTTGTTGCTCATTACCACTTGGCACATTCAGAAAAAAGATTACATGCCAGTGTAGTTGCTAGGTGAGATGTTCATCAGTTCCTTCTTGACCTCCTCGCTGACGTTAAGCGTCTTGATGAAGTCGTGGATGGAATCCTCCGTGATGGTGGAGTTGGTCCGTGTGAGATTTTTCAGTGTCTCATACGGATTAGGGTAACCCTCGCGCCTCAGAATAGTCTGGATGCCCTCAGCTACAACGGCCCAGCAGTTATCAAGGTCGGACTTGATAGAATCCTCGTGCAGCAACAATTTGCCCAGACCTTTAAGCGTGCTTTTGATGGCAATGAGAGAGTGAGCCATCGGAACCCCGACATTGCGCAGCACGGTAGAGTCAGTCAAGTCGCGCTGTAAGCGGGAAACCGGCAGTTTGGCAGATAAGAATTGAAGAATCGCGTTGCTCATGCCCAGATTGCCCTCGGCATTCTCGTAGTCGATAGGGTTGACCTTGTGCGGCATGGCGGAAGAGCCCACCTCTCCGGCTTTGATTTTCTGTTTGAAGTATCCCAGCGAGATATACATCCAGAAGTCGCGATTCATATCAATCATGATGGTATTCAATCGTTTCAGACAGTCGAAAATGGCGCCCATATTGTCGTAGTTGGATATTTGGGTGGTCCACTGTTCGCGTTGCAATCCCAGCACTTCATTTACGAAATGATTGCCAAAAGCCTTCCAGTCCTGATTTGGGAAAGCCACATGGTGTGCATTGAAGTTGCCTGTGGCGCCTCCAAACTTGGCACTTACGGGCAGTGTTTTCAGTTGAGCCAGTTGATTGCTCAGTCGGCTCACATACACCATCAGTTCCTTGCCCAGACGGGTAGGAGACGCAGGCTGTCCGTGAGTGCGGGCCAGCATCGGAATGTCCTTCCATTCGTCCGCCTTGGCTTGCAGCGTGTCAATCAGTTCTTGCAAATTAGGGATGTAGGCATTGTGTATGGCCTCTTTCAGAGAAAGCGGAATGGCCGTATTGTTGATATCCTGGCTGGTCAGACCGAAGTGGATGAACTCCTTGAACTCGTTTAGATTCAGCGGCTCAAACTTTTCCTTCAGAAAATATTCGACCGCTTTTACATCGTGATTGGTTGTTTTCTCGATATCCTTGATGCGTTGTGCGTCGGCAATGCTGAACTCTTCATAAATTTTCCTCAAAGCGGGGAAAACATTTTTGTCTACCCCTTTGAGCCTGCCCAAAGGCATCTGGCAAAGTGTGATGAAATATTCAATTTCAACCCGTACACGATAGCGTATCAGCGCATATTCAGAAAAATAACCATCAAGGTCTTCAACCTTGTTTCTGTATCGTCCATCAATAGGAGAGATGGCAGTCAGTGAGTTCAGCTCCATAATTTTGTATATATGAAATCAATTTTGTGAACTGCAAATTTAATATTTTATTGTTTATTTTGGCTCCTGATAGTTGCAAAATATGTATAATTAACGATTAGACTATGCTGGGGGTACTTGTGAAAACTTCAGCAATAAGAATATCTCGTACTAAATTGCGTTTTTCACAAAAAAGATATATCTTTATCCGATTTTTGTATAGTATATAAAGTAGGGAAACCATGATGAAAATAAGAACAAAGCAGCAGACAATCAAGACCGGTAAAAGGGGATTGATGGAGGCTGGTTGATGTCATTATTTGGCATAGATGGATGGAATAGCGTGAAAAAAATAATAAAAATAATACGATAATGATAAAATTAGGTGTTACGGGCATAAGGACCCGTTGTAGAGTGATACTCCTCGCCTTGGTAATGGCTCCGGCAGGATTGTCGGCAGCCTCGACCTGCGTGGTGGGGGCAACTGATTTTTCGACCGAGACCACACTGTGTGACCCACAGCTGAGTGACGATACCCTTGGGTGGTTCGGACAGACGGTGGGCACCACCATTGGAACATTGTGCAAGAACTCCTACTCTGAGGTGGCCAACAATGCCATACAGACAGGATTGCAGTCGAATGTGTTGGATTCGAAGTGTGACCAGGATTATGCTACTATGGCCAAAGCCACATCTGCCACTACGGGATATGGTGCCATAGTGGGCAATGCGCGCGTGGTGTCATCTTATTTTATGGATACCAAGAGCGGTAATCTGTTCGTCAATGCCGGTACCAGCCAGAGCAATGCTTTCCTGACCTATACGGTTAGTGGTTTGGCTCCTAATGCTCCTGTCACATTCACTTGTGACGCCTACAGCCTATATTCGCCAACGGAACTGGAAGTCGCCCTTGACGATATGAATATTGGCTCCTCAAAAAAGGCATTGGTAACCTCTATTAATCTGGGACACAATCTGACATTCGGAATGCAGTTTTCAGGCTCAAAATTGATATCAGGTTCGGGTCAAATAAGTGGCAACAAGGCCAGCATCTATGTCTGCACGGGAGGTATATTGAACAATCAGCCACAGGGAGATAAGGAGGTAGCCAATAATCTTGATTGGGGAACTAAAACAAAGATAACGCTCACTACCACAGCCGATGCCAATGGCC
>CALMUD010000048.1 GCA_937872735.1 uncultured Bacteroidales bacterium | reverse complement strand
TGTGAGGGGGAGGCGTGTGCGGTTGAATTTACGTGGCGTGACTATGACTGGGAGGTGACGCGTCACCACCTCCTCGCGTCACTACAGCCCATTAGGGCTGAATAAATTGGTTGGTGGTGGTTTTTGTTTTGTTGTTAATCGCTACGGAATCACACCGTTGGGTGCTACGGAATCGTCCTCCGTCCGATAGTGACGCGAGACGTGTCACATCCCAGTTGGGGCGGCGCGTTGGGGCGGTGGCGCGCGGTAAAGTTACAGCTGACGCATATTCGGGGGTGGAGGCGAATTGGGTGGAGGCGAATTGGGTGGAGGCGATTTGGAGTGAGGCGATTTGGAGTGAGGTGATTCGGGGTGGAGGCGAATTGGGGGGAACGAATTGGGGGAATAATTTGTGTGGAGTTAAAAAAACATTTTTAGTTGGATGGTCTGTAGAAATGTTTTGTTCATAAATTTAGCCGATGTAATTTTGTGGAACTTTGAAGGAAAAATATATATGAAAAGATTATTTGGCGGAATCGTAATGATGTGCCTGATGACGGTCGAGACGATGGCCTCCGATTTCAGTGCGGTGTGCGGCATCGGACAGAGGTTGTATTACAACATAATCGGCAGCGACTCGGTGGAGGTGACCCACCAGAATACAAGGACCCATTCCAATACCACCTTCCCGATGGAAGAACTGACAATACCATCGACAGTGACCAATGGGGGAAAGACCTACAAGGTGACGAGGATAGGCAGTTATGCGTTTGCAAACCGTATCAGACTGACCTCCGTGACGATACCGGGCAGCGTTAAAAGCATCGGGGATAATGCGTTCACTGGTTGCAGTGGCTTGAAGTATATAGTGTGCCATGCACTCGTGCCACCAACTATGGGTGGAGATAATACATTCGGCGGTGTGAGTACCACTATCCCCGTGTATCTATGCGGCTCGACAGCGATAGATAAATACCAGACATCCACAGGTTGGAGCCACTTCAGCCATCTGACAGAGACAGACGCGCCAACTGTGAAACTGGCCAGCAGAAACAGTACGACTTGCAACAATGCAAACTTTGAGTTGCCAGCAGTCAGCATCAATTATCACGCAACAGCCGACAGCGTCAGCACCTGGCAGTGTGCAGTGAATGGCAGAGCTTATGATACGCTCGACACAGCCGAATTCGGTCTGAGATGGTTCGGCGGAAAGACGCTCACCATAAAGTGTGTAGCCAGCAACGTGTGCGGAACGGCGGCCGACAGCATGAAGCTGAAAGTGGAGTACGTGCATCGGGTATTCATCGACAGTGTCAGTCAGGGCTCTTTCTGTGCAGGTGATACCGCCATGCTCAGTGCCAAAGGGATTGACCGATTCAGCGGCACGCATATCAGGACAGGAATTTATACCGATGTGGCAGGAAAAAAATACAAGGACCGTTATGTGATGGCAGGCACCAAGGACGTCTACCTGACCAGCCAGACCTACAATATGGCAGACAGCATTGTGAAGGTGGGTGACACCACCTATTATGCCCTGCGGAGCGCCGAGCAGCTGGCCTGGTTCAGCTACTACGTCAACCTCAGCAAGGACAACAAGGCAGCCAACG
>CALMUD010000047.1 GCA_937872735.1 uncultured Bacteroidales bacterium | reverse complement strand
TACACGACGCTCTTCCGATCTTACATCTCTTCTCTTATTTTTTTGACAGTTTATCGGGAATCGTCTCAATTTTCAGCCAATATATTTTTTCCCCCATTATCAGCTATGCCACTGCCAGATTGACAAGCGTGTCGAAAGCGTTGTAATAACCCTGTGGCTGAGACGGAAGCAGGACTCGTCTATGTAGCTCTGCATCTTCTTGACAGACACATGGTGGTAAATGCCTCTGTGTACGCACCTGCACTTCGGACACACATAGCCGTCCTTGTACTTTGCTGCCGCGATGAAGTCTATCGCGTCATTCTCTATCGGAAATCTCTTTATGAACTCGAAGTATGTTATTCTTATATTTATAATGCAAATATGATAAATATTTTTGATATTGATAAATGTTTTAAGACTCAATCTACGGATTGTCAAGATGTTTTATCTCGTTTTGTGTGTATTCAAATATTTTATTTTTCAAGTAACTCATCCTTCGCTAAGTCTGGAGTGATTTTATTGTACCATTTATGATAAAGGTCAATCCATCGTGCAGTCTGAATGATATTTGCTCCTCCGTTTTGTTTTTTCCTTTCTCAAAGATGTCTTCAATTTCTTCTTCTGTCATAATATTCTTGCTTTGTTAAAAAATACCTATATTGAAATAAAATGATGCTTTTTATTTCAATATTTTTCAAAAACGTCTACCTTTACAAAATAGGTTCATATTTATAAAGAAAGAAAAATATGAAAAAAACAGTTATAAGACTAACAGAGGAACAATTTCGCATTCATATAGAGAATGTCGTTTCGGAAGCGTTAAATGAGATTGAAGGAAAAACACATACGAATCAGCCTAAACGTACTATTATAGACCAAAATAGCGTAATTGGGAGAGTATCTCAGACATTACAACGAGCTGATCAATCCCTCATTGCTCCGTATAAAGGCAAAACATACTTATTCTATGCCATGAATAGAATGGGAGCTTATGTATTCCTGACATTCAAATTGGATGATATAAAAAAGCTAATGAACGGAATAGGAATACTCAGTGGAGAAGTTGTCTTTGATGGAACTCTGCTACCAGGAGATATTACGGTAGATTTTAATCGCAATCAAGTATTATATAAAGATAAATTAAGTAGGTGTCAATACCCTTTGATAATAGATAACCGAACAAAAGCAAACTGGGATGAATTACTCGACCAATTAAAAATGTCATTAGATAATCGTATCTGAAAACGGGGAATAAGTACATTTTTTGCAAAAAAGCGCATCCCCGAATTTTTGCTTCGCAGTATTGTAGTTTTCAAATAAAATCATCATATGTAATACTTTAATTATAAATACTTAATTCACAAAAAATGGAATATAAAGGAACTTATTATGACTACAACCTTCCTATGATTGATGGGGCTCAACTTTACGTTTATATGCAAAATATTGAAATTATCATCAACTATGATGAAACAATGCCGTTTAATATAGAACAAATAGCAGTATCTTTTGAATTAGGTCGTGACTATATAATGTATGACGTTTTTAAATGTTTTTTCTTTGCTAAAACAATAGAAGAAGCCAAGTATAAGGCTTTGATCGTAGCCATTCAAGTATATAAGAGCAGAAGAAGGAATGGAATGAAAAATGATTACAGTGATGTGCTTAAAATAATGGATTTGGTATTTCCAAATAAAGATAGGGAATAATATACCTGTCGATATGAGTTCTTTTGCAAAAAGCGCATCAAACAAAAAGCGGAAAACATTTTGTGGTCCTTCCGCTTTTTAGTAAATTTATAGCAGCCTGAAATAGACAATTCCGAAATTTTTTTTATGATGTCAAATTCTTATTTGGGTATTTCTTCCAATTCCCCTTTGCGGCAATCTGGTTTGGGGGTCCAGTTGTTGCTGATTGCGCTAGTGAGCTCCTTTATGTTCTTTTTAGGGGCTGTATGTGCAGCTTTGCTCAATCGGTGTGTGTGGGCAAATGCAATGGACAAGATCCGCATTCAGCAGCTTATCCAGTCTTTTGTAATGTTTGTATTGTCGCCATTGGTGTTGGCTTGTTTTCTGCGTCGTACAGACCAGTCTCCGCTCAATTATCTTTCGCAAACCAAATTGGTTCCCTTGATTCCTTTTGTAATAGTCTTATTGGCCATATTGGTCTCCATTCCATTTATCAATTGGTTTGCAGTGTTCAATGAGTCTTTTTTTCCTCCTGATGAATTGTCAAAATCGTTGGAACATTTGTCTCGTCAGTTACTACAAACGGACCATATCTCTGTTTTTTGGCTCAATGTTTTGGTTATGGCTTTAATCCCGGCTGTTGGTGAAGAAATGTATTTCCGAGGAATGTTGCAAAATACCTTTTCTCTTCATGTAAATCCTCATCTTTCAGTTTGGCTGTCTGCTGTCGTGTTCAGTGCCATACATTGTCAACTTGATGCGTTTTTTCCACGATTGCTATTGGGGGCTTTTTTGGGGTATCTCCTATTGTGGAGTCACAGTTTATGGCTCCCTATTCTTGCACATTTCATCAATAATGTCTCCATTGTTGCTTTCTCATTCTTTTTCCCCACCGGCATTGCTGGCTTCCAGCTGGATACTATTGGTTTACATCAGCCTGTTGTCTTGTTTCTGTCGGTAGTTCTGACTGCTGCTTCTGTCTCGTTTTTGTGGCACTATTTTCGTCAAAGTCGTGCAACAGCGGTCGAGTGAATCTGTGAATCAGAGTTCGTTTTGTAAGATGAAGATAGACTATATCGAAGTTTCACTTTTCGTTATTTGCTTTCCTCTTTCATGTTGATGACGTGAATAGGAATTTCGCGCTTGATACTTTGTTCAAGTGAAATAAGAGTCTCTGTTGACAAAACACCCTTGATGCTCTGGATGCGTCCGTTTAATAGTTGCATCAGATGCTCATTATCGTGTGCGTATAGTTTTACCATCATGGTGTATGGACCAGTGGTGAAATGGCATTCTACCACCTCATTTATTTTTTCCAGTTCTGGAACCACCTCTGAATACAAGGAACCCTTCTCCAGCGTAATTCCAATATAGGTACAAGTTTGATAACCAAGGGCTTTAGGGTTGACATCATAACCCGAACCGATGATGACACCCATATCTATCAGTCGTTGAACCCTTTGGTGAATGGCCGCCCTCGATACATCACACTCTCCCGCTACATCCTTGAAAGGTATGCGCGCATTCTTTGTTATTATCTCAAGAATCTTTCTGTCTAATTCGTCAATTTTTTCCATGGCTTTTGGATCTTCTTTTGTCATAATGTTAGCAAAAATAATACTTTCTTTTAAAAATCCGATTTTTTTATCTCTTTTTTATGAAAAATATACGCATTCCACACAAAAAAGCCAATATGAGAACTCTCATATTGGCTTTTTGTTATTTATAGAGTTTTTTGTTTATATACTTATTTCTCGTCGTCTATGTCTTCAGGTGTTCCTGTGTTGAGCAATTCCAATTCAAATATAAGAATTGAATTAGCAGGAATCATGACGCGGCCATCATCATAATATTGCTCCTCTTTGTCGAATCCCAGTTCCGAAGGAATTACGATTTCCCATTTGGAACCAACCGGCATCGAAGTCAGTGCATCCTGCAGGCCGGGAAGCAGATTGCTTATTTGTCCTTCTGTAGGTTCTCCATCGGAAGACTTGGAAATTAATGTTCCGTCCGTCAGTCGATATGAGTAATTGAATTTTACAGCAGAACTTGCTGTTGGCGTTTCTCCGTCTCCTGCTTTTATTACACGATATTGAACACCTCTGGCTGTTGAATCCCAAGAATTTGGTATCTCTTTGAATCCTGATCTTTTCAGGTTTTCATCCAGATATCTGTCGTTTAGAGCTTTTGCTGTTTTATAGGCAGTCTCTTTCTTGTCCTCTTCGTTTTCCGATATTTTGTCATCGGCTTTTTGCATTATCTTGGTTGCCTTGTTCTGGTTCATAGTTGTGGAGTCACCATTAATGGCATCTGTGACTGCTTTCAAAAAAACTTCTTTGTTGCATCCATATTTGCTGATGATAAAACTGCTTAGCTGTTGTCCTCCGACAATGTAGCCAACTGCATAACTAATAGAGTCCTGACTCGTTTTTAGTTTTTTGCCTCCTGCGTTTGCCATTTGCAGCGTGAACAAGGCAGCTATCAGTATTATTATTTTTTTCATTTTCTTTCCTTTCTTTCTTGCAAAGATACTTTTTTTTGCGTTTTTAACCCAACTATATTTGCTATTATTTATTACTCATCGCCATCCTCGTCGCCTTCTTCTGAGGCTCCTATTGATTGCAGATATAGCTGAGCTTCCTCTTCGGTGTGGAACACGTTAATTATTTCTATATCGTATATGAGGATTGAATTGGCTGGAATATCTCCGTCTTCTACGCTTTCCCGTCCGTATCCCAATTCAGAAGGAACTATGACTTCAGCCTTCGCTCCTTTCTTTAGGAGAATCAGAGCGTCAGACAATCCTCTAATTATCCCGTCCAATGGGAAAACTGCGGTCCCGTTTTCACTTTTGTCAAAAACTTTTTCGTTGGTAAGTTTCCCAACATAATTCATACACACAAAATCTGTGTCGGCTATTGTCGATCCATTTCCTTTCTCTATGACTTTCAGCAGAGTTCCATGTTTTCCGTCCTTAGGGGCATCTACCAATTCAGAGAATCCCGCCTCTTTCGACTTGTTTTCTATGAATAAGTCGTTGATTGGCTTTTGTTGTTTATATGCAGCTTCTTCCGCCTCTTTGGCTTTTCGGTCTTGCTCCTGCATATATTGTAGAATCAAATTCATGGCTTGTTCCTTGCTGATTTTGTAGCTGGTTGAATCTCCTTCCAGTCCCGCTTTGAATCCATCTTCCAATTTTCCCTTGTTTATAGCATTGGTTCCGAGGCCTCCTGGCAGTTGCAGGCTGCCCATATAGTTGATGCCGGTTGTCAGTCCCAATGCATAACTCAAGGAGTCGTTGAATGTGGTTCCCGAACTTTTGCTTGAGTTCTTTTTGCCCATGCTCATTTGGCTGAAGCATACAACCATTGCTATGAGCATCATTATCTTTCTTTTCATTCTTTCCTCTATAATTCCTTTTTTTCAGTCTGCAAAGTTAATCCCTTTGGCTGGTAAAATCTTCATGTCGAGGCGGTTTTTTAAGGTATGGAGGCAAAAAAAATCCCGACTTGCGCCGGGATTCTATTGTTTGCTTTGTTGAAATTATCTCTGAGGTTCACCAGTTGGAGCTCCAGGAGCACCAGGAGCTGCCTCTGCTTTGCTGCGTTGACTTTTTGCAAATGCCATTGCGGCTTGTTCGTTAGGGAAAGTTTTCAGAATTTCCACCTCAAATGTGAGGATGGAGTTGGCTGGAACTTTGCCGTCACCGACAGCCTCTCTGCCGTAAGCCAGTTCTGAAGGTATTACGATGGTTGCCTTTGATCCTACTGAGAGTTGTTGCAAAGCCTGTGAAAAGCCAGGAATAACTCCTTTTACTGGGAACAAGGCTGGTTCCTTGCCTGTGGTAGCATCAAAAACAGTTCCATCGGTCAATTTGCCAACATAGTTGACATAGACGAAATCAGTTGACTTGATAGCTGCTCCTGTACCCTTAGTGGTAACATTCAGCAATACACCTGGGTCGTTAGGACTTTTTTCGTTCTTCAGTTCTACCATACCAGGTTCCTTCGCCTTGTTTTTCATGTATTTGTCATTTCCAACTTTGGCTTTCTGGTATGCGTCAGCCTCGTCCTTCATTTTTACCAGCTGCTGTTTTTGCATGTAATCCTGCAATATTTTCATTGCTTCATCAGCTGTCATTTTTGCATGTGTGGAATCCTTCTCCAATGCGTTGATGAAACCTGCAATCATGATGTCCTTATTGACTACAGAGTCACCTCCAGGAAATTGTTTCATATTTTCAGCTAAGCTGGTTCCAATGTTGTAACCGAAAGCGTAGCTCATTGAGTCAGACTCATTTTTCAGTTTGCCTGCATTCTTAGGATTGGTGCATGAACTGAGTACGATGCTGCCAACTGCGGCAGCTAAAATGATTTTTGAAAGTTTCATTTTTATCTCTATGAAGTTTTTTGTTATTTCTTTTGATATGCGGGGAAAGTATATTTTGCCTTTGGTGCTTCAGACTGTTGGGCTGTGGCTTTGCCAATGTCAAGCAATTCAACATCGAATACAAGAATTGAATTAGCAGGAATGCTGTTTCCCATCGCTCTTGACCCGTAGCCCAATTCGGCTGGAATCCAGAACCGGTATTTTGATCCGATGTTCATCAATTGCAGACCTTCAGTCCACCCAGGTATCACCTTGTTCAATTCAAATTCAGCGGGACCTCTGCCAGTGGTGCTGTCAAACACTTTCCCGTTGGTCAGGGTGCCAGTATAGTTGACTTTCACTTTGTCGGTAACGGCAGGTGTGTCGCCAGTTCCATTTTGCAACATCATGTATTGCAACCCCGATTTTGTGACGTGAACCCCTGGCTGAGTAGCATTTTTTGCCAAAAAGGCATCATTGCGGGCCTTGTCTTTTTTGAACTGGTCAGCTTGAGCCTTTTGCAGGTAGTTGTTGATGATTACCGGCGTTTTGCTAGGCTTGATGGCCATGTTTGTGGTATCTCCAGTTTGCAGGTAACTAGATAATGCTTCCAGAAACAGATCCATTTTTACAGGGTCGCCTGGTAACGTTCCCAACTGATTTTGTAATCCCATTCCCACATTTACACCCAGCGCATAGCTGGCTGAGTCCAAAGGTGTTTTTAGAATGGTCTTTTTTGCAGCGTTGGCTGGCATCGCTGTTACCAGCGTCAGCAGTATGGCAGCACTAAATATTTTTTTCATTCTTTTTTATAGTTGTTATTTCCTTATTTTACAATTTGCATCAACTCCACATCGAACACCAAAGTGGAGTTGGGACCAATCAATTCGTTAACCTGTTGTGCGCCATAAGCCAATTCTGAAGGTATGTGCAACCGCCATTTTGACCCTACTGGCATGAGTTGGAGTGCTTCCACCCAGCCAGGTATGACCTGATTGACAGGAAAATCGGCAGGCTTGTTGCGTTGGTATGAACTGTCGAATACACGTCCATCAAGCAGACGTCCTTCGTAGTGACAGCGCACGGTGTCTGTCGCCTTAGGTTTGTCTCCTTTTCCTTCCTGCAGTATTTCATATTGCAGACCACTTTCAGTGGTGTGTACACCCTCTCTTTTCTTGTTCTTTTCCAGATAATCAGCTCCCGCTTGCTTGTTCACTGAGTCTGCTTCGGCTTGCATCTTATTGAAGTAAGCGTCAATTATTTCGCGCGCTTCGTCTGCGCTTAGTTCGGTCGCTTCTTTCTTATAGACACTTTTCATTGCTTTTGCAAATGCGTCCACATCCAAGTCTTTGATACCTGATTTCAAGAAGTTTCCTGCCATTGTCATGCCAAGGGCGTAGCTGATATTTTTCATCTTTTATGATTTTTGCTGCAAAATTAACCTATTTCTTCTATCTATGCTTATTTTATGACGAAATATTTTAAAGGGACTTGCTATTAAAACGGAAAAGGGACGCACTGCATTGTGTGTCCCTATTTCTTTTCTGCACGGAATGAGGGGGTCGAACCCCCGACCTTTGGTTTTGGAGACCAACGCTCTGCCAATTGAGCTAATTCCGTTTGCGGTTGCAAAGATATGATTTTCCTTTCTTCCTCGCAACTTTTCATCTTCTTTTTATGTCTATGCAGATTCAAATATCAAGTGCAAAAATAATCAAAGGGAAAGAAAGAAGAGTTTC
>CALMUD010000046.1 GCA_937872735.1 uncultured Bacteroidales bacterium | reverse complement strand
CAGGCTACACCTACCAATGGAAAATTGGGAACATGGATGGCAGCAATCTGCAAAACATTGATGGCGCCACGGGCGATATGTTCTATGGAAATATCAACAAACCTGGTGAAGGCTATTTCATTGAGGTTCACTATGGCAGCCGTAGCGTGCTTTCGCATCCTTTCCACATCCGCGCACTGTCAAGACTGAATCCCATTTCGGCCCATAAGCTGGCTGCCGAAGCCATACCTACCGAGGTCTGCATGGACTATAACGTGACACTGCATGCTCACGTCAACGGCAAAAACGACGACACCTTGCCGCTGATTTACAATTTTTACCAGGCGAGCATACTCAAGCCTATCCTTTTAGGCTCCATTGAAAGTGCCAACGAGAATATTTACTTTCCTACCCCAGTCCACAACACCGGGTCAACCTACTACATTGTAGCGGTGGGCTGTGACCAGCAGCTCCGCTCCGACAAGGAAAACATGACAGTCGCCCTCCGAAATGATGTCAACTGCGCCAATGGCAATTTTTATGTAAAAAAGACCGGCAATGATTACAACGACGGCACATCTTGGATGAATGCGTTTGCCAGCGTGGAGCATGCCATCATGACTATCCGCGATTTGCGTAAATCAATGCTGTATGCCAACACTCATATCAATCTGCACATCGCTGCAGGCGAATATTCACCTGAGAAGTCTCAAGGCTTCGAATTTCCTGATAACGTGACGATATATGGCGGATACGATGAACTGCCCACCGACAACAGTCTGAGCGGTACCATGCGTAATCCGGTCAGTCCTGCCAACAAAAACGGGTACGCAACCATTTTCCGCTCCGACTCGGCCTCGCAGCGCATCGTCAATCTGGTTGATGAAGACAACGTGAAGTTCGTGGGCATCCATTTTGTGGGCGACCAGCTGACCACCAACACGGATGGCCGTGCCATCTATGTCAACGGGTCAAATGTGACACTCGACTCCTGCTGGATCAGCGGATTCAGAGCCGCGGCATCAGCCCCTTACCCTATTGCGGCCGTCTCCTTTGCAAAAGACAAGGCCTCCACTCACATCAACATCGATAAACAGATCAACATACGCCACTCCACTTTCAGCAACAATCAGGGAGGTGAATGGGGCTGCTGTCTCAATCTGCTCACCGACGGAGCTATCAACATCGAGAACTCCACTTTCAGCCATAACACTAACGACTTCAAGGGTGGCACCGCCATTCTGTCGTACGATGCCAGTCCTAAAGTGAACATCATCAACAGCACCTTCTACGACAACACCATCGTGAATGCGGGTGGCTCTTTCGGCTGCTCCGTTATGCGTATGGCGGGCGGCAACCCGATATTCAACATTATCTGCTCCACCGTTTGCGGGCACCTATACAAGGAGAATGGCACACTCAGC
>CALMUD010000045.1 GCA_937872735.1 uncultured Bacteroidales bacterium | reverse complement strand
TGTTAAAAAACTTGGGAAATATCAATAACAGTATCTCCTAGGTCTAACATGGCGTTTATCAGCGATATAGACTGAAAATGAGGAAGATCGATGACACGTATTTCACATTCTGCCAACTGACCTGCATCTATCAGACTGCCGCGTTTGGTGCCTTTAAGCAAAGGATGGGCAGGAGTGAACCATTGTTGGCCATCGTAGAGTGCGACGTTAGAGAAAGAGGTGTCGGTTATCAACCCATTCCGCACTATCAGCACCTCATCGGCCAATCCCCGCTGACCATGCAGGGCATCAAGCACAGAACGGTCTTCCCATTTATAGGCATAACTGACACTATTGGCCACCACACACCGCAGCGAGGTGATGGGCCGTCTGATATACGGCGAACAGGTGATGCCCATCAGGGTATCGGCATACACAATGTGGCACTTGACTTTGCCCAGTGTGGCTGGCAACTGGCTAAGGGGCTGACCAAGACTAAGCGGGACAGAATCGGGGAAAAAATGGGCACGGGTGGCATTCATCCGCTGATTATGATAACTCAGATTGAGCGGCTTACCATCAGTAATTCTTACGGTTTCAACGAATCGGAGCATAGGCTTTTTGTATCATTTCTTGATATTCGCTGGCTGCATCACTCTGGCTGGTTATGCCACCTCCACTCTTGAACAGCATCTGCCCGGGCCCCAGCTGCTCCACATAACGGATGATAACGGCACTGTCGAGGCTGTATCCATCAAAATAGCCACAGATGCCAGTGTAGAAACCACGGTCGTAGCCTTCGGCCTCGCTGAGGAGTGTGACGGTGGCCGTTTTGGGGGCGCCAGTAATGGAACCAGCAGGCAACAGGCGGAAAAGGATGCTGCCCAGATGTTGAGAAAAATCACATGGCAAAAGGCCTTCAATCTCCGAACTTGTTTGCAACAAGGGGCCATGGCAGGTATTGACACGACTGATGTAGCGGTAACGCACCACCCTGACGTGCGAGGCGACCATGCTCAAATCGTTACGGATAAGGTCCACAATGGTGGCATGCTCGGCTTTCTCCTTGGGAGATGACAGCAACTGCTGTTCAGCCTCTGGCAGATTGCCGTCGATGGTGCCTTTCATCGGATAGGAGGTGATACGCCTGCCGTTGATACGGACAAACGATTCGGGGGAAAAACTGACAAAATGATTTTTAAGCCAGAGTTTGTAGGGAGCCTCGGTGCGGGCATAAATTTCACGCAAGGTGCAATCGGTGGTGACGGGCGTGGCACAAGTGAGATTGGCCAAAAAACTGTCGCCACGCAGCAGGTGGCGGTGCACCAGTCCAAACGAGTGCAGATAATGTGCAAAGCTGCACGGATGAACCGTCCATAACGGGGTGCGTGCCGGGCAAGACGCATCAGTGGCAGCCTGCTCATTGGTATGGCCATTGAAATTATAAACCAGCGTATCGGAGCAAGAGGGCTCCTCAATAAGCGTACAGTTGCGGGCATAATTGACCACAAAGACGAAAGGGTGCGCCTCACATCCATAACGATTCATCCATTCAATGGCTTCCTGCCGGTCACATATAATCATTGTCTGCCTGATATGATAATACAAAGATAGACAAAACAGCACATGACGGCAAAAAATCAGACAAAAGACAATCTGACCTAAAAAAGGCCACGTTGCCTACACAACGCAGCCCCCAAATAATGAAAACAGAGAACAAATTATAACTTAATACATGAAAAAAACGAATTACTTGCTGCCACCTCCCACAGCATGATAAAGCAGAATGGCCGCCTCCACCTCGTTGTACTTGTCGGAAGCGAGCGAGAGCTGGGCACTCAACAACGACTGACGGACGGTGAGCACCTCCAGATAATTGGAAGTGCCATTCTCCATCAGCAACTTAGTGTTGCCAAGTGCCGTCTGCAACTTGTCCACCTGCTGGGCCTCAATGGTCTGGGCAGCTTTGGCGGTCTGACACTGCAAGAGGGCATTGTTGACCTCCTGCCCTGCATTGAGCAAGGCCTGCTGAAAACTGAGTTTGGCCTCCTGCTGCTGGGCTTGCGCTATGCGCAGGTTGGCCTTGTTGCGCCCATTGTTGAGCAACGGCTGGGTAAGACTGCCCATGGCCGTCCACAACATCTTGCCCGGATTGACAATGGCAACACCCGAATTGTTGGTCCAGCCCAGGGTGCCACTGAGGGTCAGACTGGGATAGAAAGCTGAACGGGCAGTATTGGTGGCATAAAAAGCCTTCTCGAGCTGACATTCGGCCTGACGCACATCGGGGCGGTTGGCCAACGCGCTGACTGAGATGCCAGAGGCAGTGACCGCCGAAAAATCAGCCTTATCGAGCGAGGAACGGCTGATGGCCCGAGGCGCCGAACCTACCAGCACCGACAACGCATTCTCCTGCACGGCAATCTGCTGCCTCAGCGCAATCTGCTGCGCCTGCGCACCCAACAGACTCGCCTCGTTCTGCGCCACCGCCACCTCAGTCTCCTGACCAGCTTCCATCAGCGCCTTGATGGTCTGTACATATTCCTGCCACGTCTGCACCGTCTCGGCAGTAATCTGCAACTTGCGGTCGAGCAGCAGCAGCGTGTAATAGTCCTCGGCTATGGTAGCTATCAGTTGCGTCTGCACAGCCTGCGCATAGGCCTGGGTGTAGCCAAGAGTGGCAGCCGACTCCTTACGCTGGTTGCGCAGCGAGCCAAAAGCATCGGCCTCCCAACTGGCACTGGCCCCCAGATTGTACGTCTTGGAGGGCGAACTGCCATCAAAACTGCTGAGCTTGCCATCGGCTCCCAACGAGAGCGAAGGCAGATTGGCAGCCTTGGAGGCATGGAGCGAAGCCGCAGCCTCCTCCACCTTCAGACGGGCGGTCTGCACATCGGCATTATTTTTAAGTCCCTCCTCTATCAGACTCACCAGCTGAGGGTCGGTAAACAACTGCCGCCACGAGAGGGACGAAAGAGAATCGGCTCCATGTGCGGATACGGTGTCGGCCGAGGCCAGCGAGCTGCTGACAACCGACGAAGTGTCGTGACGCAACAGGCTGTCGGTGGACAAGCCGTCGGGACGATGATAGGTGGTGTAGATGCCACAGCCGCCAAGCAGCAAGGGCAGTGCTAAAACGGACAATATATTCTGGAATTTCATAACGCTATTCATTTAAACTTAAATCGCGGTGAGGCATCACGCGCTCCTCCACCGTCTGGAAAAAGATGAAAAAGACCGGTGTGATAATCAGCAGAGCCACGGTGCCAATCAGCATTCCGCCAACCACACCCACACCCAGCGACTTGTCGCCATTGGCCCCGGCCCCAGTGGCAAACACCAGCGGCAGCATACCCACTATCATACAGATGGCCGTCATAAGGATTGGACGCAGCCTGACAGTGGCAGCCGACATGGCGGACTGCACAATGCTCATGCCTGCCTTGCGGCGGTCTGACGCGTACTCGGTAAGCAGAATGGCCGTCTTTGAGATAAGACCTATCAGCATTATCAATCCCGTCTGCATATAGATGTTGTTCTCGATGCCGAATATCTTGGCAAAGAGGAAACTGCCCAACAGTCCGAACGGAATGGACAACATCACTGCCAAAGGAATGAAGAAACTCTCGTAGAGCGAGCAGAGGATGATGTAGACAAAGACCAGACAAATGACAAAGATGATGACCGTGGAAGAACCCGAAGAGGCCTCATCACGTGAGATGCCACTATACTCATAGCTGTAGCCCGACGGGAGGGTCTGCGAGGCCACCTCCTTCACAGCCTCGATGGCGTCACCCGAACTGTAGCCATCGGCTGGCGAAGCGTTGACAGGTATGGCGCCAAACAGATTGAAACGGGTGAGAATCTCGGGGCCATAGACCTTGGTGAGTTTGATAAACTGGCCAATAGGCATCATATTGCCCGACGAGGAGCGCACATACATATTGTTGAGCGACTGCAAATCGACCCGGTTCTCGGTGCTGGCCTGTATCATCACACGATAGAGTTTGGAGAAGCGGTTGATGTTCGACACATAATTGCCGCCGATGTATCCGGACATCACACTGAGCACATCCGACGGCTCCACATCGGCCCTGAGGCATTTGGCGGCATCCACCTCCACCATGTACTGCGGAAAACGGGTGTTGAAGGTAGTGGTAGCGCTCTGAATCTCGGGACGCTTCTGCAAGGCTGCTATAAACTGATTGGTATATTTTGAGAGGTCCTCAACAGACCCTCCCTTGCGGTCCTGCACATATATCTCCAGTCCGTTGCTCACGCCATAACCCATAATCATAGGGGGAGCGAAAGCAAAGACCTGCGCATTCTTGATGTCGGCAGTGCGGGCAAATATCTGTCCGATAACGGCATCCTTGCTATCCATCATAGACTTGCGCAGGCTCCAGTTTTTGAGTTTTACAATGAAAGTGCCACTGCTGGTACCAGCACCTCCGCTCAGCAGACTGTAACCGTCAATCCGGGAATAAATCTTAATCTGCGGAATGCTGTCGATACGGTGCTTCACCTCCTCCATCACCTTCTGCGTCTGAGCGAGCGTGTTGCCGGGTGAAGTGGTGACCGACACAAACACCGTGCCGGTATCCTCATCGGGCACCAGACCCGTCTTGGTGGTAAACAGCAGCACAAACAGCAATGCGGTGGCAACAGCCAGCGACGCACCGACTATCCATTTGCGGCGGAACATAAAGTCGAGCATCCGCTTATACTTGCCCAGCACACGGGTGAAAGCGGTATCGAAAGCCACATGAAAACGGGTGGAGAAACTGAGTTTCTGCCCCTTGTCCGCCTCGCGGTGAGGCGTCATGATGAGGGCACAGAGGGCAGGACTGAGCGTGAGGGCATTGACTGCCGATATGGCTACCGCTACCGCCATGGTGACACCAAACTGAGTGTAGAAGGTACCCGAAGTGCCTCCCATGAAGCAGACCGGCACAAACACCGCCATAAACACCAGACTGGTGGTGATGATGGCCGAGGTGATGCCGCTCATGGCATCGACCGTAGCCTTGTAGGATGACCGGCAGCCGTCGTCAAACTGCGACTGCACGGCCTCCACCACCACTATGGCATCATCGACCACCGTACCGATGACCAGCACCAGGGCGAACAACGTGAGCAGATTGATGCTGAAGCCCGCCACATAGATGAAGGCGAAAGTGCCGATAAGCGACACTATGATGGCGGCAGTAGGGATGATGGTGGAACGGACACTCTGCAAGAAGATGTAAACCACCACAATCACCAGCAAGACAGCCTCAATAAGGGTCTCCACCACATTGCTGATGGAGGCGTCGAGAAATTCCTTGTTGCTCATCAGGTCAGTAAGCACCACCCCCTCGGGCAGTTCGGAGTTGATTTCCTTCTCCAGCGCGTCAATGTTGGTAATAATCTCATTGGCATTCGAGCCGGCAGTCTGCATCACCATGCACACAGCGCCAGGCTTTCCGTTCACCTCGCTGTCGTAGCTGTAGCTGGCCGAACCCAGTTCAATTCTGGCCACATCTTTCAGCCTCAGCACATCGCCGTTGGGCAGTGCCTTGATTACCAGATTGCCATACTCGTCGGCATTCTCGTAACGTCCGCGGTAGCGCAGTGTATATTGAAAAGTGTTTTTGGAATCCTCACCCAGCGTGCCGGTAGGCGACTCAATGTTCTGCTGGCCCAGCACATTGGTAATGTCAGCCGGCACCAGTCCATACTGCGCCATCACATCGGGCTTGAGCCAGATGCGCATGGCATAATCGCTACCCATGGCCTGCACCTCGCCTACTCCCGAAATACGCTGTATGCGCGGCACCACGTTAATCTTGAGGTAGTTGTTGAGGAAACGGGTATCATATTTTCCATCGGGGCTATACAATGCCATAATCTTCAACTGGCTGGTCTGCCGCTTTTCGGTGGTGACACCAATCTTGGTGACCTCGGCAGGCAGCTGTCCCGTCACCTTCGACACCCTGTTCTGCACATTCACGGCAGCCATATCGGAGTTGGTGCCTTGTTTGAAGTAAATGCTGATGGTGGCACTGCCCGAGTTGGTGGCGGTAGAGGTCATGTAAATCATATCCTCCACACCGTTGATGGCCTCCTCGAGCGGCACAATCACACTCTTCTGCAAGGTACTGGCGTTGGCGCCGGTATAGGTGGCCTGCACCACAATGGTAGGCGGGGCAATCTCCGGATATTCCTCCATAGGCAGCTGACTAAGGCCTATCAAGCCCAGCATGATGAGCATAGCCGAGATGCAGCTGGCCAAAATGGGGCGGTCAATAAACAATTTTGCTTTCATAATCTTGTCCTCCTGTTATCATTCATTAAATTGATTATTTGGCAGCGGGTTTGGTGGCAACCTCCACACCGTCTTTCAGCAATCCGGCACCGTCTGATACAATCACATCTCCCACTTTCAGCCCCGACTCCACTATGTAGCTGGTGCCGTTGGTGATGGGGGTAACGGTGATAAGCGTGGACTGCGTCTTGCCAGCCACCACCTTATAGACGAAAATCTTGTCCTGAATCTCGAAAGTGGCGGCCTGGGGTATCACAATGCACCCTTTGCGCTGCAAAGGCAACAGCACATTGCCACTGCTGCCGCTGCGCAACAGATGGTCGTGATTGGCAAACACCGCCCTGACAGAAATGGCGCCGGTGGACTTGTCAACCACCCCACTCACTGCATCCACTCGGCCCTTACGGTCATACTGGGTACCATCACTCAGCTGCAAGACGACCTCAGGCATCAGCTTGGCCACATCGGTCAGTTGCCCATTCTGCCGGGCCAATCCCAACAGCTGATTTTCGGAGACCGAGAAGTAAGCATACATCTGACTGTTGCCCGAAATGGTGACCAGCGGCGACGACATGCCAGCCGAGACCAACGCCCCCACCCTGAGCGACACCATGCCAGCTACCCCATTGGCGGGACTGGTGATGGTGGTGTAAGAGAGGTTGTTTTTAGCTTTCAGCAAATTGGCTTTGGCCTGCAACAGAGCTGCCTGCTTGGCCCTGAGGGTGTTCTGCGCCTGCTGCAAGTCGAAAGCCGACACCACTTTCTGCGCACGCAGTTTCACCTTGCTCTCGCAGGTGAGCTGGGCATTGGCCACATCAGCCTCGGCACTCTCAACGGTGGCCTTGGCGTCCATATAGGCAGCCTGATAGGGCACCTGGTCAATCACAAACAGCGTCTGACCCTTGCGCACATTTTCGCCGTCCTTCACACACACACGGGTGATGGTGCCCGACACCTGCGGATAGATGTCAACATCCTGCGCCCCTTTTATGGTGGCCGAATAGCTCGATTGTATGGTATCATCGGTGGCAGCAAGCGTCATCACCGGATAAACATTGCTCGTGGGCATACTCATCTGCCGTTTGCACGACAACAGGGACAAGCCACTCACAATGGACAACAACATCATTATTACATTCTTTGTTTTCATATTATTTGTTTTTAAATGCTGGGCCAAAGGTAACGGGCCCAAACAAAGCAGGCGGTGACAATAAGTGACCTAAATTTGTCAATGTTGAAACATTAATAAAAAACAGTAGCAATATTTGTCAATAAATGACGTATTTTTGTCAAACATGAAACAGAAGGACACATGAATCTGACCGAATACATAAACAAGAACCAAGACTGTTACTATCTTGACGGAGATAAGGATGAGACAATGGGGGTGAGCCTGCAAAAAGTGGACACGGTGGAGAAAATAAAAAGGATTGACACCACGCTCCTCACTGACTGCCACCAGCTCTACATCACCGCCCGCGGGAGCGCCCTGGCCAGCATCAATGGCAAACGGTATGAACTGAACACAAGCAACTATGCCGACTTGCTGCCCAACAGCCACTGCCAGCTGCTGAACGCCACAGAGGACATACAGCTCTACATCATACTGATGAACGAACCTTTCCTGATGGACATTCTTAAAAACAAACCGCCGTTTCCAGCCAATTATGTCATGAAGCGGAACAGCAATCCGGTGGTAAACATCAACATAGGCCAAATGCCCAATGTAACAGATGGATTGGAAATGATTATCAGACTGTTTGACGACAAGGGGCACATCTTCAGAAAGGAGATGCTGCGGTGCACCTTCAAGATGCTGCTGCTCGACCTCGGAAGTGCCGTCATCAGAACCATGAAAAATACAGAAATGAAAGACAACACCACACGGCAGGATGAACTGGTCAAACTGTTTATCGGGCTGGTGCACGAGCGCTACAAGGAGGAACACACGGCCAACTATTATGCCGAACAGCTCTGCGTCACGCCACAATACCTCAACCGGGTGGTGAAAAAAAACATCAATTCCACCATCACTGAGTGCATACAAAAAATATTGATGGGCAACATCTGCAAACAACTAAAGGAAAACAACCACAACCTGCAACAGATAGCCAACGAATTCGGGTTTGCCGACCAAGCCACTTTCACCAAATATTTCAAGCGAAACATGGGGTGCACTCCTAAAGAATACAGAGAGAAATAAATCAACGCACAAATTTCTGTCTATCATTGCTTTAAGTTTTCAACAAAGAAACAACTTTGTAATAAAAGGGGAAAATACAACCTATGCTGCCATCACAGCTGGCAACGGGCCGCCAACTCAATGCCAGCCGCATAGAGGGGCACATTCTCCATCCACGATTGGCAACGGTAACCCGACATGGAAAAACGCATACCCGTCAGCCCTGGATGTGAATCGACAAACTGATGCAACGATTTGGCCCGCAGGTTCTCTTCGGCCTTCACCTCCAAAGGGATGACAGAAACCCCGCACTGCGCCATGAAATCAATCTCTACCTGCGAATCGCTGCTGCTATAATAGAACACCGGAATGGAATCAATCGCTTTAAGCTGTTGCAACACAAACAACTCGGTAAAAGTTCCCTTGTATTCCTTAAAAATGGAATCACCCACCAGAATAGCCGCCGCTGGAGTATCGGTCATGGCTCCCAACAATCCACAGTCGAGCAGAAAGAGTTTGAAAGCCGAAAAATCCTCGTAAAACTTGAGCGGCATCAGCGGCTGCTTCACTCGGTCAACCTTATAGACCAGCCCAGCATTGACCAGCCACTCAATGGCCAATTCAAATTCAGACGCGCGGGCTCCCTTCTTCAGCGCACCATACACAAAACGCTTGTTCTCCTTAGCCAACTGTGAGGGGATGTTCTGCCAGACCATGTTGATACGCTGGGCAACCTGTTTCTCCACATGTTTGGAAAAATCGTTTGAATAGGCAAACAGAATGAGTTTCTGAATCTCACGGACACGGTTCAGTCCCTCCCCGTTGACATAGGCCGCCACCGCTGCCGGCATTCCCCCCGTAAAATAATATTGGCGCAATTCTTCCACAAATGCCCCATTCAACGGGTTTATCACATCATAATCGCGTGCACGCAGAACCTCCAACAACTGCAATTTGCCATGCGCCTCCAGAAACTCATCGAACACCATGGGATAAACCTTAATCATATCCACTTTGCCAACGGGAAAAGAAAATCCCTCGTGCAAAAAGACACCCAGCAGACTGCCTGCCACAGCAATATGATATGCAGGTGCATCCTCACAAAAGTATTTGAGCGAAGTGATAGCCACTGGCAACTGCTGAATTTCATCAATAATGATGAGCGTTTTGCCAGGGAGGATGTCCACCCCCGAAAGAGCACTAAGACTGCGTATGATGCGGGTAGTATCGAAATCCATGGCAAAGACCTCCTTCAGTTCGGCCATACGGTCGCACGAGAAATAAGCGACACTCTCAAATTCATTTTTCCCGAACTCACGCAACAGCCAAGTCTTTCCTACCTGCCTTGCCCCATTCAGAATCAATGGTTTGCGATCCTTTCTGTTTTTCCACTCCAATAGCTGACTATATACTTTTCTTTTCATATCTACACAAATTTGGACGAACTTTCGCCGCAAATTTACACAAATACGGACGAAGTTATCAACAAAACATACACAAATCCGGACGAAGTTTGCAATAAAAAAAATCGGGCTCGCAATAGAAGCAAGTCCGATTGAAGAAGATTCATATAAGAATATTCACAAGAGGGTCTGGTCACAGATTCACCTCTCAGATATTCATCATCCGGTTATACAATTTGCAGATATTCCTGACAAACAGGTTGGACATATCCTCAAGAGGCATGACGACAGATTCTGGTGCGGGCTCTCTCCTCTTGGACTTCTTGCTCATCACGCTGAAGTCCATACCCACCTCTGACACAGACAGAACCGACATGCCCTCACAAATTTCCCCGTCAAAAGAACCAGCAATGCGGTGGCGGATATCCCTCAAGGCACGGGAGCGAAGCGTATCGATATAGGAAGACTTCAGTTGCTTGTCCTCTTCAAGAGTACCCTCTTCATGCTTTTTGCCCGTCAGCATTTGGGCTATCTCATTGCTCTTGTATCCCTCGACGGTCTTCAGAAGGACATAGCGGGAATCCTGATTGGGATAGCTGTTGATGGCATCGACCAGCGCGAACATCTCAGAGGCATCGACACCCGACACCGCACACTGCACCGTCTCCACATCCAGCATAGGCACCTCCTTCTCCCTCATGTCATACAAAAGGTTGTGGGCAATCTTGCTCAGATAAGTCTTAAACAGTGCCTTGCTTCCGTCGAACAAGGAGAGAGCAGCGCATCGGCCGGCAAACAAGCGGATATACAACTCCAGCATGAAGTCGTCGGACTCCATGTGGAGTGCCGCCTGCTGATTGAAGATGCACAGCAGCATCTCGGCATAGCGCCCAAACAGGAGATAAAACAGAGCATCGCCAGCGCGATTCCCGCTCCTGATGTCCGATAAAATCTCATTGTCAGCCCGGTCCTTGTATCTCGGTCCAAGTTCCGCAACCGCTCCCCGAATGACGTTGTTCATCTAATTATTTCTTAGTGTCCTTTTTTTTACTTTTCTTGAAATAGCTGTTACTGACGGCCTCTTTCACTTCCAAAGGCGAACCATAAACAGCCACACAATCGTAGAATTCCTCCCTCGACTCGCACTCCATATCCATCATTGCTTTCACACCCGCAGGTGTGGCATCATATTCCAGTCCGTTGTCAATATGCAGCTCACGAGCCGTCTTAATGGCATCCTGATTGGCACCGATATAGGTAATCATCCAGCCACGACTCTTCATTTTGTCCATCAGACTGGTCACAGCCATGTAGTCATACTCATGCGAATTATTCTCCAGTCCGTCGGTGATGATAGTCACCAGCACCTGGTCATCGTCCGTCACCCCGCGGCGAAGTTTCGCAATTCCGCTTCCGATTGCGTCATATAGCGGTGTGCAACTGTCGGGCACATAGTCCTTGCCGTCAAACAGGTCAATATCTTTGGCAGGAGTACAATCGTAGTGATACTTCATACCCTCGCTATTGAAAGACAACAGACTCACAAAATGTTCCTGCTCAGCGTGTTTTTCCTGCGCATTCTTGATGCTCTGAATCGTCTCGTTGAGCCCCGATACGGTAGCCTGCTCAATGCTGCTCATACTTCCACTTTCGTCTAAAATAATCAGATTGAATACTTTCTTTGTCATATCCGTATATATTAATGGTTATCGCACCCCGTTCATCGGAATGCTTTACCCTATATACTTCCGAAAGATTCAAAATCTGTCAGATTATGAAATATTTTTTAAAAAATCCTTCTATCATATTGAAAATCACAGACCAATATTTCACCTCTTTAAATCCTTGAATACGGCTTCAAATACACGCAATACAAGTGCGGAATTGCCTGGGCTGGCATTGAAAATGACATCAGACAAAGACAACATAGGCTTTGCTCCATCGTAAGGGACCTGCAAATCTGTTTCTGCTACTAGAGACCTACTACTAGGCGTATTCTTTACCAACAATCGATCATCATAGATTCCTCCAACAACCTTACCATCATAATACAGCACATACTCTCCCATCATAGCTCGCCAAGTTACATGTTCAGATGGTCCAAGTTGCTGAAGCACCCATTCCAGCGTTTCATGTTTAGAAGACATAAAATACGTTGATTCAAATTATTAAATTTATCCATTTCATCGGGATATTTTCAATAAAAATCCCCACCATTCACCAAAAACCTCACAGCAGTGCCTTCACCGCCTTCAGCAGGGCATCGGGCTCGTTCTGCTCAATGCGCACCGACTGCTTCACACCGGCATTCTCACCCGCCTGCACATCACGGTCGCCATCACCAATCATAAACGAATTTTTGAGGTCGATGTTCCAATCCTTAGCCGCCTTCAACAGCATGCCAGGAGCCGGCTTGCGGCAGTCACACTTTATCTTGTACTCCTTGCGCTCCCCCTCAAAACCACTGTCGGGGTGATGAGGGCAAACATAAATGGCATTGACGTAGGCATGCTCGGCACCCAGCAGCGTCTCCATCTTATCATGAATCTGCCGCAGCTGCTCCCAAGTGCACTCACCACGGGCAATGACAGGCTGATTGGTGACCACAATGGCGAGATAACCTTTCTGATTGATATAACGCACAGCCTCTGCGGCGCCCTCCAGCAGCTCCATTTGGTCGGGGCTGTGCAGGAAGTTCACCTCACGGTTGATAGTGCCGTCACGGTCAAGGAAAACGGCAGGACGGGCATTCTTCCAGTTAAGGCGTGCCACCTTACCCGACATCACATCATCACAAACGGCATAATAGCGGTCGGGGGTGCCCATATCCTTGATATATTCGGGTGAGATATAACCAAAAAGGGCCAATCCATCGGCCAAACACTTGGGCAATACATTCTTTTCGATATGCGACTTCACTCCCACTTCAATGCGTTGCAATATGGCGGGACTGAAAATGAAAAGCGCGGCATTTACCACATTGCGACTGATAAATCCGTCGGGATGCGGTTTGATGAAGAAGTTGCGCACCCGTCCGTCCGTGTCAATATCCACCAAGTCAGAGTCGTAAGGATGATCGTTGGGATGCAGCAGCAGCGTGGCATCGGCTTTATGCTGGCGGTGGTAACTGAGCATCCGCTCCATATCAATATCCATAATGGTATCGCCATAAAAGACGAAAAAATCATCGGTGAGCTGGCCTTTCAGATATCCCAAGGCACCAGCAGTACCCAGCGGAGCGGTCTCCTGATAGTAATCGATGTGCACTCCCCACTTGCTGCCATCGCCAAAGTATGCCGAAATCTGGTCGCCAAGGTGGCCGATGATGAACAGAAAATCGGTATAGCCATAGCGTTTGGCCATCAGCACCTGATATTCAAGAATGGGCTTGCCGTCAATCGGAATCATGGCTTTAGGGATATCGGCATTCACCGAAGCGATACGCGTACCTTGCCCGCCGGCTATTATCACAACTTTCATGTTATTTCTGAGGTTTCAAATTTCCAAAAATGTTTTCTTCAATGATACAGCAGATGATGTGGCCGATAAGGGTCTGACACTCCTGTATGCGGGGCGTTTCGGTACTTGGCACCTTGATGGTGAAGTCCGACACGTCCATCTTGCAAGGGTTGGCACCCGTGATGGCGACGGTGGTGATGCCACGGAGCTTGCAAACACTGATGGCCTCCACTATGTTGCGCGAATTGCCAGAGGTGGAGATGCCGATAAAGACATCGCCAGACTGTCCGTTGGCCTCTACCTGCCTAGCAAAGACACGATCGAAACCATAATCGTTGCCAATAGCGGTGAGGATGCTGGTGTCGGTGGTGAGCGCAATGGCAGGCAAGGCGGGCCGGTCAAAATAGAACTTGCTCACCAGTTCGCCCGCCAGATGCTGGGCATCGGCAGCACTGCCCCCGTTACCTGCAAACAGGCATTTCTTGCCATTGCGGTAAGCCTCGGTACACACCTCGGCCACATGGGCAATCAGTGCCAATGTCTTTTCATCGGCCAGCAAACGCTCTTTGGTCTGTGCCGAATCGGCGACTTGCGTCTTGACAATATCTAATGCGTTCATTATCAGAATAAAATTTCGTTAATCAAAAAATTTTCCAGCCATGGGCGCCATCGGGTGAGAATTGGAACGGAACTACCATTCCATCGAGTTTTTCCAGCGCTTCGGTCACACTCTTCTTTAGCGTAGGCTCCACCACAAACATGATGAAGCCGCCACCACCCGCTCCCGACACTTTGCCGGCTATGGCTCCTGCCTGCATAGCCACATCAAAAGCGGACTGTATATTGCTGTTGGTAATGCAGTTGGCCATTTTTTTCTTGTTTTCCCAAGCCTTGCCAAGAATAGCGGCAAAAGCCTGAATATCACCTTTGAGCAAAGCGAGCTTCATATCGACAGCCGACTGCTTGATGCCGTGCATAGCGTTGATAGCCACCTCGTTACCACTCTCGGTATTTTTCTTTTGTTCGTCAATGATGGCAGCACTGCTGCGCGAGGCACCCGTATAGTACAGCACCATAGAGGCTTCCAGCTCATCGACAATCCAACGTTTTATTTTCAGCGGATTGACAATCACGAGGTCGTTCTTGAGAAATTCCATATAATTAAACCCGCCAAAGGTGGCGGCATACTGGTCTTGCTTGCCACCCGAAAGGCCAAGGTTGATACGTTCAATCTCATAGGCGAGGCGGGCAATCTCATAGTCACCCAGCGGCAGGTTCTGCCACTCCACAAAAGCCTTGAGGATGCACACCACCATGGTGGACGAGGTGCCCAGACCAGAACCGGCCGGTGCATCGTTGTAGGTGGTAATGCGGAACGAAAGGGGTTGAAGATTAAAATCCTTCACCACCCGATTGTAAACCCCCTTGATAAGACTGGCTTGCCCATCGATGTTCAGCACCTTGGCCGAAGTCAGCGTCTGCTGGCAATGCGCATCATACGAGTTGATGGTGATATTTCCGTCAGAGGTTTCTTCAATAGTGCAATAGGCATACAGATTGATGGTGGCATTCAGCACCAAACCGCCATATAGGTCGCTATAAGGTGACACATCGGAACCGCCACCTGCAAGGCCCAATCGCAAGGGCGCCTTACTTCTAATTATCATGAATCAAAATTAAAAATTGATACTCGTTCTACAAATTTAGCTCAGAAGTGCCAAACGACAAAGAAAAATAAGAAACAAAAGCACATTCCTCAAAAATAAGACAAATCTGTAAAAATATCCAAACCATTGCCTGTCAAAATAATATATTCAAAATTGGATGATTTGGCGGAAATTCATTGGATGATTTGGCGGTTTTTTATTGGAGAGTTTGGCGGAAAAAGAAAGAAATGAAAATGAAACGAACCATAAAAATGCCGAAAGATGAATTTCAGAACTTGATTGACATTTCACATGGATGCAAATATTCTTCCGCAAATAGAAATAGAAAAATCAGGCAACGGAAAAATCAGGCGAAAGTAGAACGAAAAAAAATTACAGTTTTATAAAAAATTCATCCACTCAAAAAATTTTTGATTACAGCCTCTCTTCAGATTTTTCTCCTTTAAAATTTTTCGGGCAATTAATCACAAAAAACAGAATATTGAAATCTCAGCGGGTTAAATGTGAGATATTTCAGACATCAACCAACTATTTTATAGTTAATTAGACCTCAAAAAGAAGGCAAATTTACATTCAACCAAATTTTGCCGAATAATTTAAAAAACGCCCATTTCACCGAAAAAAACACAAATTTTGAAATAGAGCAGACAAAATGCCAAAAAAAGAGGACAACAAAAAAACGGGCGACAAAATTTCAAAAAACAGCGCGGTAAAAAAAAGACGATTTTTATAAAGCGTAAAAAATTTTTAGCTTTGCTATAAATTATCAATTCAACAATATGGAAAAAGAAACTCCATCGCGACTTAAACAGATTGTACTGTCATTACCCGACAGTCCTGGCGTCTATCAATATTTCAACAACAAAGGCGAAATAATCTACGTGGGAAAGGCGGTCAATCTGAAGCGACGTGTTTCATCCTACTTCAACAAATATCAGACCTCCATCAAGACACGGATGCTGGTCAGCCAGATTGCCGACCTAAAATATGTTGTAGTAAACAGCGAACAAGATGCGCTGCTGCTTGAGAATAGTCTGATAAAAAAGCACCAGCCCCACTACAACATCCTGCTGAAAGACGACAAAACCTATCCCTGGATAGTAATCAAGAACGAGCACTACCCGCGCATATTCAAGACGCGGCAAGTAATACATGACGGATCGTCCTACTTCGGTCCCTATACCTACCTGCCCGCCATGCGCACCGTGCTGGAACTGGTACACGACATTTACAAAATACGCACCTGCAAATACAACCTTAGCCCCGAAAACATCAACTGGGGAAAATTCAAAGTCTGCCTGCAATTCCATATCAAAAAATGTCTGGGCTGCTGCGAGGGGATGCAGAGTGAGGAAAAATACAACAAGAACATCGAAGAGATAAAATACATATTGAAAGGTGACCTTGACAATCTGGAGAATTATCTGAAAGATGAAATGAACAAGGCGGCCGAAGATTTGCGATTTGAGGAGGCACAGGAAATCAAAGAAAAGCTCGAATCCATCGGAAAATTCAAATCAAAATCAACCATTGTAAATCCGCTACTGCACAACATCGATGTCTTTGCTATCGACATTGACGATGATAATGCCTTTGTCAATTATCTGAAGGTGACACATGGCACCATATCGCAAGCCTACACCTTTGAATACAAAATACGGACCGACGAGGAAAAAGAGGAGATACTGGCAAGTGCCGTAGAGGAGATGCGCGAACGATTTCACAGTCTGTCGCACGAGATAATTCTTCCGTTCGAAATCGGTTATCAGTTTGCCAACGCCACCATCACCATACCACAACGGGGCGACAAAAAGAAACTGCTTGACCTCTCGGAACAGAACGTAAAGCAATACCGCTTCGACCGTCTGAAACGGATGGAGAAATTCAACCCGGAACAACGCGCCACCAAATTGCTAAAGGACATTCAAAATGAGTTGAAACTGGACGCACTGCCCGTACAGATAGAATGCTTCGACAATTCCAACATACAAGGCAGTGATGCCGTAGCCGCCTGCGTGGTATTCAAGATGGGTAAACCATCGAAAAACGATTACCGAAAATATAACATCAAAACAGTGGAAGGGCCTGACGACTACGCCTCGATGCAAGAGGTAGTACGCCGTCGCTACAGCCGAATGATAAGCGAACAGACACCACTGCCAAATCTGATTATCACCGATGGCGGTGCCGGACAAATGGAAGTGGTACGCCAAGTGGTAGAAGACGAACTGAATCTGAATATACCGATAGCAGGACTGGCCAAAGACGAACACCACCGCACCAGAGAATTGCTATTCGGTTTTCCGCCAAAAGTGATAGGCATGAGTCAGGAAAGTCAAGTGTTCAGATTGCTGGCACACATACAAGATGAAGTGCACCGCTTCGCTATCAGTTTTCACCGAGACAAGCGCAGCAAACGGCAAGTACATTCTGAGCTCGACATTAAAGGAATAGGAGAAAAGACCAAAGAGGAACTGATAAAAGTGTTCAAGAGCGTAAAGCGTCTGAAAGAGCAAAACGTGGAAGACATTGCAAAAGTGGTAGGACCCGCCAAGGCACAACTTATATATGATGCACTGATAGCACCAAACAAAGAGACTGAACACACAGCAGAAAACAAAGAATGACTCTACCCCATTTCTCGATTAAATCGAAAAAAAATGTATGTTTCACGTGAAACATATTAATAAGAAAAAAACAAAAAGACAAATATATGAGAGTTTTGATACAACGGGTAACCCATGCTTCGGTTACCATAAACGAGAAAGTAAAATCAGCCATTAAAGGTGGTTTATTGGTATTGGTGGGAATAGAGGACAGAGACACCGATGAAGACATTGAATGGCTATCAGGAAAGATTACCAATATCAGAATATTCAACGATGAAGCGGGAGTAATGAACAAATCGGTGAAAGATGTAAATGGCGAGATACTCGTAGTGAGTCAATTTACATTACAGGCACTGACCAAAAAGGGAAATCGTCCTTCATACATAAGAGCGTCAAAGGCAGAATTTGCGATACCGATGTACGAGAAGTTCTGTGCACAAGTCAGCAAAGATTTGGGTAAAGAGATAGGAACGGGTGAATTTGGAGCAGATATGAAAGTGGAACTATTGAATGATGGTCCGACAACAATTTGGATTGATTCAAAAAACAGAGAGTGACATTTCACGGAATACCAACTTAGAGGTAACAAAAAATATTATTACCCCAGATAGGCCTAAAGGCTTTTCTGGGGTACTTTCATATAATAGAAATAACTTACAAATTATAGAATAGAAAATAGCACAGTTATAAACCATATAGACCTTATTATGTTTCACGTGAAACATAATAAAACACATTTAAATTTACGATGCTCGACCTACCTGCATTATTCACACCACAAGAAAGATTCATCACATAAACTAATCTGGGAGAGAAACATTTTAAAAGTGAAAATAGCAGCCATAGCAAATGAAGAATGTTTCACGTGAAACATAGAATCAGACATACATTTTCAGCCAAAATAATCAGTATATCTCAAAAACTCAAAGAAAATAACCTGGCAGAATTTAGGTCAATCAAAAGTCAAACTGGATAAGCTAAACCAAATTTTACACTCACAGGAGTTCTCACCAGAGGGAAAAAATACAAATAATACAAAATAGAACTGCACACGACCTAGACAAAAGTAAAATATAGTTATGTTTCATGTGAAACATAATAAACAAATATATAGCAAAACCAAAGTCGGGAAAATATAAACTTTGAATAATATTTAATAGTTTGCAAACTTTATTATAAAGAAACAACACAAAAAAACAAGATAATTATGTTTCACGTGAAACATGGTATAATCTGCTTTAATCATACACAGCCAAACAGCCACAATTTGAAAGAACCTAAAAGAAACTATCCAAAGAAATGAACATCTATCAAGAACAAAAATAAAACAACAGAACTCAGTAAAAGAGGAACTTATTTATGTTTCACGTGAAACATAGAAGAAAATAAACATCCGAATATAAACTACATTACGGAATAAAAGCGAAAATAAATGGTCAGCAATGTTTCACGTGAAACAAAAAAATAGGATACTAAAAAGTATCCTATTAAAGAATATGATATGTTTCACGTGAAACACTATTCCTTTAAATCAGGGGTAACATCCACCATTTTGTAAACTTTATCCGATGGACGAACCTTAACAGGCACTTTCATAGAGAAAGGAATACCTCGACCGACTGTTTCAACCACCTTGTCGTCAATCATCATATTTTCGGCTTTTACCTCCACTACTCCAGTGGTAGGACCAATAATTAGAAGATTATCACCCGTAGAAATGCCAGTTTTTGTTTCGTCAAGCATCTCGGCAACTTCCAATTTGGAGAAATACTTAACTACCTTGGCAACATAAACCTTACGTTTGGTGGCCTCAGAACCATAAACTGACGACCACTCACCCAGACGCTGGCCTAAATAATAACCGTTCCAAAAACCACGGTTAAAGACCGTCTTGAGACGACCCGTCCAATCCGCAATTTTATCTTCGGTATAACTACCATTCAGAACAGAATTGATAGCCTCATTATAACAAGTAACAACTGTCTTGACATACTCAGGACCTCTTGCACGACCTTCAATTTTGAATACGCGAACACCTGCATCAATCATTTTGTTAAGAAAATGGATGGTACGCAAATCCTTTGGAGACATCAAATATTGATTCTGCACCTCGATTTCATCGCCACTTTCAACATCAGTCAGACGATAAGAACGGCGACAAGCCTGGTAACAAGCACCCCGATTGGCAGAAGCATCAAACTCGTGCAGACTCATATAACACTTGCCTGAAACAGCCATGCAAAGTGCACCATGACAAAACATCTCAATACGGACCAATCTACCAGAAGGACCTTTAATCTGCTGCGACTCTATGTCACGATGAATGGCTGCCACCTGCTCCATATTCAACTCACGAGCCAAAACAACCACATCTGCAAACTGGGAATAAAACTTCAAGGCATCTACATTGGCGACATTCAACTGCGTGGAAAGATGCACCTCCACTCCACACTGATGGGCATAAAGCAGAACGGAAACATCCGCCGCAATAATGGCGCTGACCCCTACCTCTTTGGCAATATCTACAATTTCACGCATCAACGTAAGATCATCATTATACATCACCGTGTTGAGCGTAAGATAACTCTTCAAACCATTTTCCTTGCAGATACGGACAATATTGCGCAAATCGTCAGTAGAAAAATTATTAGCCGAACGGGAGCGCATATTCAACTTATCGATACCAAAATAAACCGAATTGGCACCTCCCTGAATGGCAGCCGCCAGACTCTCATAAGAGCCGACAGGAGCCATGATTTCAAAATCACTTCTTTGTAATGCAGACATAAATAAGAATGTTTGAACACAAAGTTACAATAAATAGGCGTTACCAACGAAAGATATTTTGCAGAGAAAGAGAATAAGGCTTAATTTTGCAGAAAGAAAAAGCAAACAGATGAAAATAGGAAACATAGAATTTGGAAAATATCCATTATTTTTAGCCCCGATGGAAGATGTGACAGACCCAGCCTTCAGAGTCATCTGCAAGCGATTCGGAGCGGATATGGTCTATTCTGAATTCATATCGGCCGATGCCCTGATACGTGACATAGCAAGCAGCACAAAAAAACTGACCGCCTACGATATGGAACGGCCATTCGGGGTACAGCTATACGGGCGCGAACCCGAACCGATAGCCGAAGCCGCAAAAATAGCCGAAGCCAGCCACCCCGACCTGATAGACCTTAATTTTGGCTGTCCGGTAAAGAAAGTGGCAGGTAAAGGCGGAGGAGCCGGACTACTGAAAGACATACCGAAAATGCTGGAAATAATAAAAGCAGTAGTAGCCGCCGTAAAAGTACCCGTAACTGTGAAGACCCGACTGGGCTGGGACGAACAAAACAAAATAATAACCACACTGGCCGAACAGATACAGGACTGCGGCGCACAGGCATTGACCATACACGGGCGAACACGCGCACAAATGTATACGGGCGAAGCCGACTGGACCCTGATAGGTGAGGTAAAAAACAACCCGAAAATAACTATTCCAATCATAGGAAACGGAGACGTTACCACCCCGGAAAGAGCAAAAGAGTGCTTTGAAAAATACGGAGTTGATACCATCATGAT
>CALMUD010000044.1 GCA_937872735.1 uncultured Bacteroidales bacterium | reverse complement strand
CATAGCCATGTTGCCTATGCTGCTTGATGTGTTTGCCAAGTTGCCCGAATTGACATTGCATATAACGGGGCAAGCTCCTGATGTGGATTTGGTCAGGAAGTATGAACGAAACCATACTAATATCATATATCACGGAATGGTTGAGTATGACGAGTATTTGAACATATTGCACAATACACCCTTCCTGTTCAGTACCCGCAATCCGGCTTATCTTGAAAATCAATGTAATTTTCCTTCTAAGATTATTGAAGCCTTGTTGCACAACCGTATAGTGATTAGTACCATCCATTACAATCAGCTTGAAGGTATAAAGTATCTGAAAGTGTCAGCTGATGAGTCTGGGTTTATGAATGATTTGCGATTGATAGCATGCCGCAATTCGGCTGATTTGCTGGAATATGCCAATCAGTCTTGCGAAGTAAGAAAACGGTTCAGTTGTGAGGTTTGGAAAGAGACAATGGCGGAAATAGAACAGAAAGAATGAAAATATGAGTCTGAAAGGAAAACTCGGGTTTTGGCGGTTCGAACTTTGGCTCGACTGTTTCATATATAATAACCGTTACATACTTTGGCTTCGGCGGGAACATCGTCTTCTATCAAAGCCATTATTGCTATTGACATCCCCTTATCTTCTCTTCAGTTGGATGCTGCGTAAGGCTTATGCCATGACGGTGGGCCGCTGGCGGGTGCTTGCCGCATTGGAGCGTGACCGGAAAATGATATTTGACCACGAGGTGGCCATTGTCGCTATTGCCAAAAATGAGGGACTGTATATCAAAGAGTGGATTGATTTTCATCGGCTGGTTGGCATATCCAAAATTTATCTCTATGACAATGAGAGTACTGACAACACAAAATCGGTGATACAACCATACATCGATTGTGGATTGGTGGATTATCAGCTGATAAAGGGAGTTGGCCGGCAGCTTGATGCCTATAATTCTGCAATAGCGAAGCATAAAAATGAATGTCGATACATGGCATTTATTGACCTTGACGAATACATCATGCCCGAGACACCTTATGAACCGATAGGCAAAGTTGCTGATTCTGTATTGTCGCACAAGCCGAATGCGGTGGGCATTTCACTCAACTGGTGCTTATATGGCAATTCCGGACACAAACTTCGCCCGCAGGGTTTGATAACAGAAAGCTATATTGACCGGGCAAAAGAAACAAATCCAATGAACCATATGGTCAAGACCTTGTGCAACCCCCGTATGGTGCATTATTACATCTCGCCACATTATCCGCAATATAAACTGGGCGCCATTTCGGTTGACTCGTCAGGATTAGTCCAAGCCAAAGGTTGGTTTTGCCGCGACTTGACCTTCAAGAATCTGAGACTCAACCATTATTATTGCAAGAGTGAAGAGGACTATAAAATAAAAACTTCGCGGGGACTCGGCGACAGGGCTGGAAGTTATGATATGAGCAAATATGAACAGATGAACTTCAATGAGGTTCATGATGAGAGTATGCTGGTTTATAAAAAGGATTTAATCAAAATAATATAAGAAGCAATGGAAGATTATGATTTTGTATATTTAACTAATACGCCCTCATTCTATAAATTGAATTTATGCAATGAAATAGCCAAGAGTCATCGTCTGTTGTTGGTATTGTATGGCTATGGAGAAGAAGCGGTAAATAAGGAATTAGGGGAAGGTAGTGGTTATCGATTTGATTATTATTTTTTAAATAATGGAGATTCCAATAAACGCAGTAAAATAAAAACATTTTGGAATCTGTTGAGGCTAATGGGAAAAATAAGGGTATCCAAGATTATTTATGCAGGATGGTTAGCTCCTGAATATAACTTGTATTCATTTTTTTCTGAAAAAAGAAAAAATATAATGGTCTGTGAATCCTCAATTTTTGATGCCTCATTTCAAGGGATTGCTGGTTTTGTTAAAAAAATCATTATTGGCAGGATGAGTGCTGTTTTACCATCAGGTCAACCGCAGGATGAGTTGTTTAAATCAATTGGCTTTAAAGGCCAAAGAAATATAACGGGCGGTGTCGGCCTTTTTTATAAGCCAAAGAAAACAGCCAAAATAATTCATAAACCACTTCGTTATCTGTATGTTGGCCGATTGATAGAGGTGAAAAATATAAAATTACTCATAGATGAATTTAATCGGAATGGTCATTCTCTTACCATAGTGGGAAAGGGTGTTTTGGAAGAAAAATTAAAAGCTGACGCCCAATCCAACATCACATTTATGGGCTTTATTGACAACGAAAATTTAGGAACTGTTTATCAAAATCATGATGTTTTTGTTCTTCCTTCAAAATCTGAACCATGGGGATTAGTAGTGGAAGAGGCTATATATTGGGGGTTGCCTGTAATTGTCAGTGATAGAGTCGGGTGTGGCATTGATATGGTAAAAGATTTGGGTACGGGTAAAATATTCGAGTCAGAAAGCATGGATAGTCTACATTCTGCCATTATTGATATGGAACGGAATTTTGATACATATCGCCATTATGTTGATAACGTGGATTGGAATGAACGGGATAAAAAACAAGTGGAAGCTTACTTTTCTTTGTTGAAAAATCAGAAAGTATAAATATGAGTTGTATTATGAATCGTTATATCAGTGATAAACTGACAGTTTTATCCACAGTATTGATTATAATGGTTGTGTATGTTCATAGTTCCTATTCGGAGGCCGAGCAGTACACTGTTGCTAAAATAATACAAGACTATACAAGTCGCTTATGTGGTATTGCTAATTGTTTGTTCTTTTGTATTTCGGGTTATTTGTTTGCACGTGATATTACTTCATATAAGGATATTTTAATAAAAATAAAGAAGAGAGTGCGGACATTATTGATTCCGTATGTGTTGTGGAATATTATTTTTGTATTGTGGTATATTGTATTGGAATCTATTCCTGGTGTAAATGGTTTCTGTAATGGAAGTGGTACCTTGGATAAATATGTGAGTCAATCGATAATTGAAAGCATGAATGACCTGTTTGTCAGTCCTGCAGCATTCCAATTATGGTTTTTGAGAGATTTATTAATAATGATGATTTTCACACCTGTATTTTGGTGGTTATCTAAAAATATAGGTTGGCTTGCATTGTTGATAGCGGGAATCTCTACTTTGGTGTATCCATGGTTACTTTATTTTTGGGTCGGGATTTTTTTGTCGACAAAAAAAATTGATATTTATGATTATTGGAGACCAACGTGGTTTGTGATTTTTTGTGCTTTGGTCTTTTCCGGATATGCCGTTTGTATGGAGGTGGGAATGAAAAACTTTAGTATAATAGGATCCCTAGTAGATTTGATAGGTTTGTATGCTGTTTGGACTCTGTATGATATTTTGACAAATAGAGAACAAATTGCAGGCAAGGGATTGTGGAAATATATAAGTGGATATAGCTTTTTTATATATTGTTTTCATGAACCAACCTTTAACATCGTAAAAAAGTTGGCCATAGCTGTTTTTGGAGTACATGAATTCTCATTAATATTTTTTTATTACATCAATCCTTGGATTATGGTATTTATTGCTATTTATGTAGCAAAAACGCTTCAACATATAATGCCTTTGGTATATAATACATTAATGGGAGGACGATAAACTAATCGATGAAAATACTTCAAACAATAGCAGGATTCGGTGCGCATAGTGGAGGTACATCAACTTGCACTTATGACCTGCTCACGGCTATGCACCAGCAAGGCTGCGATGTGGACCTCATGACGGTGCAGACCTCCGATATCATGGGTCAAGGTGAAAGCTGGATAAAAGCTTTGCCCGACGATGGCATTTCCAGTTATGGATATTCGCATAATATCAACTGCTATCTGAAAGAGTCGGACTACGATTTGTATCATACCAATGGATTGTGGATGCATTGTAATCATGAGACTTGTGCGGTGGCCCAGATCGGAAGAGCGTCGTGTAGGGAAAGAGTGTACGT
>CALMUD010000043.1 GCA_937872735.1 uncultured Bacteroidales bacterium | reverse complement strand
GTTTGTTCCTATTCAGGATTTTTCAGAGTCATGGACGGATGAAAAATTGTATAAAAAGTATGGATTGACAGAGGAGGAAATAGCTTTTATTGAAAGCCTTATCCGTCCGATGGAGTAAAGAAAAAGAAAAATGATGAATCAAGATTTTTTTCCCATTCCTCCCAAAGTGGAGCCTACCATTTATGCTTATTCTGAACCTCAGTTCAATGGACTGCTTAAGGTGGGATATACGGGACGGCAATCGGTGGCTGACCGTGTACGTCAGCAACACGTTAATCTGCCTACGCGTTCCGTACAAATAGTTCTACAACAGCCTGCCACCCGTCCCGATGGTTCCTCGTTTACTGACCACGAGGTGCATCGATGGTTGCGTAGCCATGGTGTGCCAAACCCTAAAATGGATGGTGCCCGCAGTAGTGAATGGTTTGAGTGTGATGTGGCCAAAGTTCAGGCTGCTATTTTGGCGGTACGTAATCGTGATGACAATGAGGATGAAAGGACCGAGTCGTTTGGTATGCGGCCCGAACAGCAGGAGGCGGTGAACCGTTCCGTTCAATATTTCAGAAAATTTGCCAAGGCTGAAACGGACGGACGTATTCCTCACTTTTTGTGGAATTGCAAGATGCGTTTTGGCAAGACGTTTGCCGCTTATCAGTTGGCCAGGAAAATGAAATGGACCCGATTGCTGGTGCTTACTTTCAAGCCTGCGGTGGAGTCGGCTTGGAGTGACGATTTGTTGCATCATACTGATTTCAAAGGGTGGCAATTCATTTCTCGCAATAGTCCGTTGCAGCCCGATGATGCGGACCCCCTGCGGCCGATTGTCTGCTTTGGGTCTTTTCAAGATTATTTGGGCCGTAATAGTATGGGTGGCATCAAGGCCAAAAATGAGTGGGTGCACGCCACACACTGGGATTGTGTGGTGCTTGATGAATATCACTATGGTGCATGGGATGACAATGCCAAAGCGCTGTTTGATGATGATTGTGACGAGGAAATGCAGGAGTTGGAGGCGGACAGCGGCTCTGTTCAGAAAAATTTTGATGAAAATCTGATGCCCATCAAGACTGATGCCTATCTGTATCTTTCGGGTACCCCTTTTCGTGCCCTCAATTCGGGTGAGTTTAACGAGGAGCAGATTTATAACTGGACTTATGCTGACGAGCAGAATGCCAAACTGAATTGGAATGAGGCCGATGGTCCCAATCCGTATGCGGCGTTGCCCCGTATGGTGCTGATGACATATCAGTTGCCTGATGAAATACGTCATGTGGCCACGCTGGGCGAATTTAACGAGTTTGACCTGAATGCCTTTTTTGAGGCGGAGGGGGTGGGCGACAAGGCTCGCTTTCATTATGAGGATTCGGTACAGAAGTGGCTTGACCTGATACGGGGTGCGTATAAGGAAACTATTGTGTCGGATTTGAAATTGCGTACCGACAAGCCTCCTATGCCTTATTCGCATGCGCCCTTGCTCAAGACGCTCTCGCACACCCTTTGGCTGTTTCGTTCTGTGGCTTCGTGCTATGCTATGCGCAATTTGTTGATGCAACCTCAAAATCGTTTTTATCATGATTATAAGGTGGTGCTGGCTGCTGGTTCGGAGTGTGGGGTGGGATTGGCGGCTTTGGGTCCAGTGCGTGAAGCTATGGGGGTTAATCCTCTTGTTGCCAAGACGATTACCCTGTCGTGTGGCAAACTTACCACGGGTGTCACCATCCGTCCATGGACAGGCATATTAATGCTTTGCAACCTCAGTAGTCCTGAATCGTATTTCCAGTCCGCTTTCAGGGTTCAGTCGCCTTGGACTGTCCGTTCTGACGATGCTTCGGCTGATGTGATAGTGAAGCAGGAATGCTATGTGTTTGATTTTGCTCCCAATCGGGCCTTGAAGCAAATAGCCCACTACAGTCAGGAACTAAATGTGGAGGAACCGAATCCAGAACGAAAAGTGGCGGATTTTATCAAATTTTTGCCAGTGTTGGCTTATGATGGTTTCTCAATGAAACGTATTGACCCTGCTGGTATTCTGGATATTGCCGCCAGTGGTACTTCTGCTACGTTGTTGGCCCGTCGTTGGGAGAGTGCTTTGCTGGTGAATGTGGATAATGTAACGTTGCGCCGTCTGATGAATAGTGAACAGGCCATGAAAGCGTTGATGAGCATCGAGGCTTTCCGTTCACTTAATGCTGACATTGAGACCATCATCAACAAGTCGGACGAACTGAACAAGCGCAAGACCCAGGCCAATGATAATAAACCGACAGCTAAGGAAAAAAAGGAAATGACAGAAGATGAAAAAGAGATAAAGAGTAAGCGGAAGGAAATACAGGACAAATTGATAAAGTTTGCTACCCGTATTCCTATCTTTATGTATCTTACTGATTATCGTGAGGTTTGCCTTAGGGATGTCATTACCAAATTGGAGCCTAAATTGTTTAAGAAGGTGACAGGACTTTCGGTCCTTGACTTTGATTTGTTGCTAAGTCTAGGCATCTTTAACAGTCAGATTATGAATGAGGCTGTTTTCCGTTTCAAGTGTTATGAGGATTCCAGCCTCTGCTATACGGGTATTGACAGTCATGAGGCAGACAATAATGTGGGTGGATTTGATACTTCCATTTCCAAGTCGGATTATAATCAGGTGTTTACCAATTTGTAATTATTGGCTAGGGTCTACTAAAAAATGGGGCTGCGTCATTTACTGGCGCAGCCCCATTCGTTTATAATTCTGTTTTTACTTTACTTTATGCAAAGTTTGGTGGTTTGAGTGCCTTGTCCCTCTATTTCCACTTTGACAATGTAGATGCCTTTAGGCAAGTGTCCGCAGTTGATGTGGCTGCTGCCTGTCTGGCTTAGAACCTTGTTGCCTATCAAGTCAAATATGGTAACATTTTTTACCTTGCCATTGGCGTTGACCTCAAAATAGCAGTTCGTAGGATTCGGATTGAGGCCAAGGGAGGAATTGCTGCTTACAAGTTCAACACCTGTATTGTTGATGTTGATAGTTACGTTGTAAATTTTGCAGTTGTAGTAGGTCGTAAACTTGGTGTTTTCGGTATATTTTACACCATTGAAAGTGACACTGCCTTTGCCGAAAGTGACACTGCCTTTGCCTGTGATAGTGGTATCTACCATGGCTGGAGTCGGTTTGTAAATTTTGAAGTTTCCCGATGCGTGCAGCATTGACAAGAAGTATACCATGCCATTGTAGTAGCGCCATTGACCGGTTGGAGCATTCATGTTCCACAATTTTGTCAGGTTCTCTTTGGCCAGTGCTTGGTCGCTTACGGCAAAGCATCCTACACCGTTGGCACCTGCTATACCTTCAGAATAGCTGCCGGAAGGGTTGCTTCCATTCCAGTCAAAGTAGCCGTTGGTGTAGTTGTTGTTCTTGAAGAAGGTCAGCAGACGGGTCATCATCTGGTTTTGATTGGTTGAATCGCTGCGGAACCAGTTATAGTCCATACCCACATTCATAGCGCAGCGTATGGCGTCATATTTGTATTGTTTGGTGTCGTAGTCGGCATACTCTCCTTTAAGAGGCTCACCTGCAAACGAACAATAGTCAGGGAACAGACCAGAAGTGGTGTTGCTTGCATTCTTCAGTAGCGTGCGGGCAGCCTTGGCGGCAGCGTACCAGAAGTCGTTGTTGGTATCACTCCAGCGGGCCCACAATTCCAGAAATCCTGGAAGATTGTACGATGGGTCAGAATAGTCGGCTGAGTTGCCATAAGGCACAAATGTAACCAGGTGGTTGCTCTTGTTGAAGAGAGAATAAACATTACCTGTGCCTGACTTTTCTTGTACTTTACTCAAAATGTTTTGTGCTTCGGCATTGTAATCAATGTCGCCCGTGTTTCCCCATCGGTTGGAAGCAAACAGCAGGGCGGTAATAAAGTATTCTTCACCGTCAGATGCGCAGCTGCTCCCTTTTACTGTTCCATCGGTTGCACATTGCCATTTGAAATATCCGTCCCAGTCACCCGATTGGTATTGCATATACTTCTTGGCCCAACGCCATATTTTGTTGAATTCATCCTGATGATTCAGCTGTACGCATATCATCATTCCATACGACATTCCTTCTGTACGTACATCCTGGTTGCCTGTGTCGTAAATGTAGGCCATGGTGTCGCCGACATTGTAATAGACCGCATTTGTGCCGCCTGGAGTGAAAAATTGTTTCCAGATGGCGTCAATTTTATTTTGAACTTCAGTGTCGGTCTTGCCCAATATTTCGCTGAATAGGTTGCGATAGATGCCAGTATGGTAGGCTCCTGAGCCCTCTCCGTCACAGCTAGGGCCTGTATATCCTCCATCAATGGTAACATTAGTGTTGTCTCCCGTGTTACCTCCAGTATTGCTTCCGCCGTTTTCTGTTTTTGTTATGGTTATGGTTTTGCTTTCAGCCAGCAGGGATCC
>CALMUD010000042.1 GCA_937872735.1 uncultured Bacteroidales bacterium | reverse complement strand
TCAGAATGCGGAGGCTGCCAGCAGCATCAATGAATACTACCCTACACTGACAACCTGCGGCAGCCTGCCCACGGAGGCTGCCACTCTTGCCAAGCACGGAGCCGGTTCATCCAGCCAAACTGTTAAAAAGGACAGTTCTTTGATTTCTTTCAGCTTCAGCTGGACCAATGCCAGCACAGTAACGGTAACCGGACTGCCTGATGGAATAACCGCCACGGTGGACAACTCTGCAAAAACGGTAACATTTGGAGGCGCTGCCAACGATAAGGTCGGCACCTATCTTTATAACATCACCACATCGGGCGGCAATCCTGATACCTCCCGCACTGGCAACATCACGATAGTAAATGCCGACGGCAGCACCTGTGCGGTCAGCATCGGCAGCGACACTGATAAAACCGTGAGTGCCAGCTACTACGACTTGATGGGTAGAAAATGCGCTCCAACTGCCAAAGGAATACTGATAAAAGAAACAAAAACTGAAAATGGAGTCATTCACCACAAAAAAGTGATTGTGCACTAAAAGATTGTTCGCAATACATAATTTAGGGAGGTATGCCACTTGGACATGCTTCCCGTTTTTTTGCAGTCTTTCCTCTACGCTGTGTTACCTTTTCGTTATCTTTACCACCCAGCAAAAAAAAGACCGATGAGCGACAACAAAACCGATTTTACAGAAATAGACAATTTGCTGTTTTCCAAGCGGATAAACAAGCCAGCCATAGAACGCATAGCCAACGAGTGCATAACCAATGAAGCTACAACCCGACATCTGTTTCTCCTGACACGTTCGGAAGATGTCACCATAGCATGGCACTCCTTGTGGGTATGCAATGTGATGGCCGACAAAAATCCGCAATCGGTGAAACCTTACAGAAAGGAATGGGAACAACAACTGTTGGGCTGCAAAAACAGCGGCATCAAACGGATGCTACTTAACATTCTGATTGAAATTTACGATAATGACCATCTGTCGGTGGAAATTCTGAATTTGTGTTTCAGAGACATCACTTCTGCCACGCTGCCCCCTGCTGTGACGGTAGGGGCAATGAAACTGGCTTTCTTGATGAGCCAACCATACCCCGAACTGATGAATGAACTGAATCTGCTGATGAATGAATTGGAAGAACACCCTTTGACTCCTGCCATAAAGTGCACACTACGCAAAATAAGAAAACGGATGTAAATCAAACAAACACAATAAACTTTGTATTCTCCATTTGTTTAGAGTATATTTGCCAATATCTAGATTTGCCTTAGACAAACACGAAAAATATTTAAGATATCCAATCTTTTTAAGCTCTTTTAAACATGAAGAAAATTTTAATATATTTAAGCCTTTTAGTAGCAATAACAGCATGTGACGGATTTGAACTACATGACTGCAGCGAACATGATGACGACACTCCTACTTGCATCTGCACTGTCATAAAGACAGATACTACTCACAGGTATAAATCGATAATAGAATATGAAAACAATATGTATCACATTTATCAATTTGATTCAAACGAAATCAATTTGGGAGGTGGATACTATGGTTCCAATTATGAAGTTCGAAATCGTTTCTACTTATCAGAATTATCCACTGAAGAATTCAAAAAATTAGGATATAACATATCCTTAGATAGCACATCCGATATAAAACAATATTGCATCTCAAACTTCTCTATTTACGACAGTAAAAATTTTGATTATTTTACGATAGATGAGGTACGCAACTATATAAAGGATGGTAAATTTTTATCTTATTTCGAATTATACAATAAATAAAAAAAGATGGTGTGCGATACCATACTATGGTTTTCTTTTATGCAATACAAAAACAATATAGAACATCATTTTGCCTAAAATCATTTCCTTTAATACTATTGTTGTGATAATATTCTTTAATTTGCTGTTCTAAAACATACAAAAAAAAAGACAGGTTCAAATAATAACTACTACATTTACACCGACTTAGCGGAACACACACAACCGCATTAACACACATACAATCTAATATCAATTTTAATGGAAACACGTTTATCCAACAACCGTGTGTCATGCCCCCAAACGGCAAGACGCCTCGCGACTCTGCTCATAAGCGGAATTGCAGCATTGTCAATAGGCAATGCAAAACCTTACCCACCTTTTCCTATCAATCAACACCAAAGCGATGGCACCACACTGACCATTGAACAGATTGGTGACGAGCACTATCACTACACACAAAGTACCGATGGATATCTGTTAGTAGACTCTGTTGGAGTGTATTACTATGCCAATGCAGCGGCAGAGAACTCAGGAATGAAAGCTCACAATAGGGGAGAACGCAACCAGACAGAAACAAAATATCTGCAAACGCTGGACCCAGCTGCAACCAAAACTCTATACAGGACAAAAACCGGATTCAGAAGTTTTGGACACGCACCCAAACCTGCACTACGGGCCGGAGATGCCTCTGGAAAACCAGTGCCATCAGACCTGACGAAAGGGGAAAAACGCATCATAGTGGTGCCTGTCCAATCGCCCAGCATCAAACTCACCTTCGCAAAAAGTGACTTCTCAGCACAACTGAACGAGAAAGGTTACAGCAAAAACGGAAATTACGGAAGCGTACGCGACTATTACATCCGACAAAGCAAAGGCGCATTCACTCCAAATTATGATGTATACGACCCCGTGACGCTCAGCAAGGACTACGGCAGCCTGACCGATGACGAGATTATAAAAGAAGCGCTGGACGGAATCAACATCAGCGACATCAACCAATATGACACCAATAATGACGGATATATTGACGGATTGATTATCATTCTGGCAGGAACAGCAAACCAGAACTCGGATCATGGCACCTATATGGGTTATAACAATACCCAGCAAAAAAGCGGGAAAACGGTTGCAACCTACATTCTCTGCTCGGAGTTGAGCGGACTAAACAATAATTACATGGATGGTGTGGGCACCATCATACATGAATTCGGACATATGCTGGGCCTGACCGACCACTATACGGTGCGAGCCACCGACCAGCGCACCCCCAAATACTGGGATGTGATGGACTACGGCTGCTACAATGGCAGCACTGACAATGTGAATGGCACCCATGTACCCAATATGTCTGCTTTTGAGCTGCAATCGCTGGGATGGCTCACCCCAACCGAACTCACGGCAGACTCCATTGGAGCCTATTCACTGCCAGTATTGCGCGAGGGCAAAGCCTATGCCATTGAAACCAGCCGCAGCGGTGAGTGGTTTCTGATAGAGAACCGACAGAAAGAAGGATGGGACGAGGAATTGCCTGGACATGGTATGCTGATTTGGCACATCAACTATGACAAACAGACTTGGGACAATGATGCCGCAAACGATACCGCAAACCGCCAACATGTTGATTTGGTGGAGGCCGCTATCAATGGAACCGATTATTATAGCAATCTGGATTACTACTCATACCCTGGCACCGCCAACGTAACATCATTCTCTAATTTCACCGATTGGGAAGGCGTGAACTGGGGGGTGAAACTATACAACATCACGGAGAAAGACTCCTTCATCTGCTTCAGCACATCAGCAGACATCGCCATCAGCAAATGTCCGTGCGAAGCGACAACCGCCCCTACTAAAACAGTGGTGAGCGACACGGCCACCCTTACCAAACATGGTGTGGGCAAATCATCTCA
>CALMUD010000041.1 GCA_937872735.1 uncultured Bacteroidales bacterium | reverse complement strand
CCATCGATATTTTGCAGATTGCTGCCATCCATGTTTCCGATTTTCCATTGGTAGGTGTAGCCTGGGCTGACCAGCGATGTGTGCATCTCCAGCGAGCCGTTGACACAAGTGTAATTTTTGCCCTCTTTTGTGTAGATGTCAGCCGATATGCAGTGCTCGGTATTCTGATTTACCTTGACGGGTGAGGAAAAGGCGCTGAACACGCCATCAGTGGCTTTCACCTTATAGAAGCCTGTATGTGCGGGTACGAAGTGAACTCCCTGCGTTTCCGGAGCCAGTTGATAATGGCCATCTTTGGTCCGGCTGTAGTACCATTCGTAACGGCAAGTACCATCGACAAATCCGGTTCCGTTGGCGGTAAAAACAGATTGGTCAGATGAAATTTCGAAAGAGTTCTCGCAGATGGCCACGCTGTCGGGTGAGACTTTGACCGATGGTGTGATGTAAGGCCGGAGTGAGTAGTTGATATTTTTACCGTCAATCTTGAAGTAGATAGTGGCAGGAGAATAGGGCTCCTTGGCATGGGCCTTGCAGTTGGTAGGCAGGTTGAAGAACGTATATTCGCTGCCGGCATCGCCAGCATCCAGCAACTCAAAATTCCGGATGGAAGGGTCGTTGGTGATAGTGGAGCTTTCGATATCCTCGTTCAGAACTTCCAGATAAAAATGGACATACTCCTCCAGCGGATGGATGGTGAAACTGCCCCATTTGGCTTTCTCGTTATAACAGAAATTGGTGGAGTCCAAGTCCTCCTCATCGGCACAGTCGGCTCCCCAATAAGGGAAAGCCTTGATAGTTTTGTCCTTGGTGGTAAGCTGTCTGATTTCAATATTGCCCATTGGGGAATATTTCTGTCCGTCCCGCTTCTTGTAGCGGCAGCTGATAGTGTGTGAACCGTCTTTCCACTGAGTTCGCGAGTAGGTTTCAAACCAGCGGTCGCTGCGGCCCGTCATTTTGACCCCATCGACATACCATTCCCATTCAAGCAGGTCGCTGTTGATGTTGGCAGGGGGTTCGGCCTCAAACGACAAGGCAGAGCCTTTGGCAAAGAATCCGCTTGTGTTGATTTTGTTGGAGTGGAAAGTGATATGAGGCGTAGGAAACAGAAACAAGTGGTTAGGGCCTGGTTTGACACCGACAAAGAGGGTGTCGGGCATACCGCTTGGCTTGAAGGTGAGCCAGATGTTGAGCCTATTGAGGGTGTCGCAAGTGCTTAGTCCCATCTCCTTGAACGAGGTCGGCGATTTTAATTTGAAGTCGCGGGTTGGCGTCAGACATGGAATGGCAACGGTATTTGAGAGTTCCATCACCGACTGGTTATATAGATTCAATTTGGAATCGGCATTTCTCAGCCAAATGGAGGAGTTGGTATTGACTGATTCATCGCAGGTCCATTGAATGACATTGCTTTCGTCCTTTGTTTTCATCTCTTTCATGTTGTCGCTGCAACCGCTGGAGGGAAACA
>CALMUD010000040.1 GCA_937872735.1 uncultured Bacteroidales bacterium | reverse complement strand
GCTCTTCCGATCTGATAGTCGGCAATATCACGCAAATACACAATCATTACCTGTACATCCGCATCTATTGAGGCTCCGCCCTCGGCATATAGTTTGTCACAATTCAGCCACATCCGTTCAGTCTGCCGACGCACATCTCCCTCATACATCACCTGCCCTTCATTGTCAATACTGGCTGTGCCCGACAAGAAAAGGTGCTTTCTGTCACCATACGAAACGGCAACACCCCGTTCAAACGTGACACCATATTCGTAAGTAGGATTAAGATAATCAAGTGCATACAGAAATTGCTGTTGCCCAGCCTGCAATCCTTCTATGGCATAAGCATCCATCTTGACCAGCACCTGAGGGTCGGCATCCCGGCCTCCTATACCCGTGCTGGTAATATAATGAGTGTCTGGCAGCAAGTCATGCTGTTCAAATACCTCCCTGCGGGCATTCACTACACCCATATAATTAACATCCACATTCTGAACAAAAAACCAGGTACGGATACAGTCATTTTCCAGAGAGAGACCTCGCTCCGACAAGTCAGCCGCATATTTATCAAGTATTTTTTCTGTCTGCTGATACGAATCTCTCTCCTTCATATACAGATTAGATGTCCAAACATGAGAATAACCACCATGAGAGACCACGAAACCAGCCTTGTCCTTGCGAACCTCCACATTTGTAAGTATGTAAGCCCACAAAGCGACCTTAGTTCCGTCCAAAGGAGGCTGTTCAACCACCGAAACGGCCCCATTGATACTTGAAACCTCATTCATCAGCATTTCTGACTGATTGGCTGCATCACTCAAAAAATATCGACGGAATACACAGATTGAGTTGGATATATCTGACAATAACGAAGATAATGCCGCATTAATTGCCGTTAGTTGCTCTCTATACGTCAACTGTGCATCTTCTACATGGAAAACAGCATTATACTCTGCCACTTCCATAGTTTCATCAATACACGAAACCTCAACAAACACTTTATCCTGATAACTACACTTTCTATACATAATTAAAATAACTTTCCAGAAAAAACCATTTACTAATTAATTATTTTACAAACTTTCTATCCACACTCTCAGCAATTTAACATCCTCACTCTCGCACCGCAATGTCCCATTAGTATGATTATAATGGAAGCCGACAGGAGTCTTTCCTTGCAAAACATCGATAATAAAACTTTGCGAAACATCTCCAGGTTGCACCCTATTTTTGTTTGAACGTAAGGCCAGCCTATTTACCAGATTGGAATAAGCACTATCGGAAATCAAATAAAGATTATCCGCAGCTTTAAAACTGCCTCCATGACAAGCCACACAATTAGAAAAGACTTGCGCTTTAATTCGGCCGAAATCGACCAAATTCACATGTATTAACGACATATTGACAGTATCTCCATCTGTTGGATGAATATTACGCGTGAAAAATTTATAAATACACGTACTATTACGGTATAGAATAGCAACTGTCAGATAATCGGCACCATTAATTCCAGAAAGAGATGCCGTCAAAGTATCAGAGGCGGAGGCCGGCTTTGACAACCGACGAAAAGCCACAGGAGATGACACTCCATTAGAATAGGCTGCCAGCACCAACGAATAATCAGAAGATGGCCAAGCTGCCAAACCAGAAAACAACATTTTGCAATCAGCCAACCGCCCAGACCTACCTGATGTTTCATCAGGATAGACATCTCCACTGTCGCATGAAGAAAAAAGAAATGATGCAAGTACAAAGATAATATATTTTGATTTTTTCATAACAACTCTGAATATGAAGTTAGAAAGAATACTGAAGTAAGACCATAACCATATCAAGAGGCAAATCCATGTCATCATTGTCTCTATCCAACTG
>CALMUD010000039.1 GCA_937872735.1 uncultured Bacteroidales bacterium | reverse complement strand
ATTCACAATCAGTAGCCACTTTCAGCACATCAGGGACATTTCCTCCTCGTGCGTTTCGTATGGTAGCTACTTTATTTATATTAACACTTAATTTAGTCATATTCAGTTATACAAATTCAAAACAAGCGAAAAAAAAGAAATCAGACATTATCGAGCGTATGCCCCATTCGGTCCTTTTTGGTCCGCAGATACTTGATATCATAAGGATTGGGAGCTATTTCAATAGGGACATTCTCCACTATCTCAAGACCGAAACTCTCCAATCCGATTCTCTTTACAGGATTATTGGTCATCAATCTCATTTTTGAGATGCCCAAATCCCTCAGTATCTGCGCTCCGACACCATAATCGCGTTCATCCGGTTTGAATCCCAAATGTACATTGGCATCAACCGTATCATAACCATCTTCCTGAAGTTTGTAAGCCTTTATCTTATTCATCAAGCCTATGCCACGTCCCTCCTGGTTCATATATACCACAACGCCTTTTCCTTCCTTCTCAATGCGCTGCATCGACAGATGCAGCTGCTCGCCACACTCACAACGCAAAGAGCCAAAGATATCACCTGTGGCGCATGAAGAATGTACACGCACCAAGACAGGTTCATTAGGTTTCCATTCGCCCTTGATGAGGGCTACATGCACCAGTCCATTGTCAGTCTGGCGATAAGGTATCAACTGAAAATCACCATATTTGGTAGGCATTTGCACTTTCTCACCCCGCTCTATGGTGGTCTCCATCTTCAAGCGGTAGGCAATCAGGTCCTTGATGGTTATTATCTTAATGTTGAATTTTTTTGCAACCTCCATCAACTGCGGCATCCGGGCCATTGAGCCATCTGGATTCATAATCTCGATTAGAGCAGCCGCAGGATGCAATCCAGCCAAACGGGCCAAATCGATGGCAGCCTCTGTATGTCCAGCTCGCACCAAAACGCCCTTGTCTTGGGCATATAACGGATGTATATGTCCAGGACGGCCAAACGTGTCGGCGGTGGAATATGGGTCGGCCAAGGCCTGTATGGTGACTGCCCGGTCGTGAGCCGACACGCCGGTGGTACAGCCTTCCAGTTTATCCACTGTTATGGTAAATGGAGTTCCAAGAATGGAGGTATTCTCCTCCACCTGCTTATCCAGATTAAGTTCCTTGCAACGTTGAATGGTGATAGGAGAACAAAGTACGCCTCTTCCCTCGGTCAACATGAAATTGACCTTTTCTTCCGTGATTTTCTCGGCCGCAATTATAAAATCGCCTTCATTTTCACGATCCTCATCATCAACGACTATCAAAAATTTGCCCTCCTTGAAATCAACAAGAGCCTCTTCTATTGAATTGACTTTTTTCTCCATTTTTTACTGTTCTGTTTGTTCTTTCTTTTTTAAATGCAGCAATTTTCTGATAGTGTTCTTGTTAAGGTTAACCATAGAATCGGTAGCCGCCTTGTAGGTAAGAAACATACCAAGAGGAAGAAGCACAGCCGAACTGAGCCAGATGCCATTCCAGACATACCAAAGACCTTCTCGCGCCATTTTATATCCCGTATTATCAATAATGTAATACAGAATAAAGATAATAACGGAGATAACAATAGGCAGACCAAGGCCGCCCTTGCGGATAATGGCGCCAAGAGGGGCTCCGATAAAGAAGAAAAGCAGACAGGCCACCGACATTGTAACTTTACGATGACGCTCTATATCATGTCGGCGAGCGTTTCGGTCAACACTGTAATCTTTCTCGCCAAACATAAAGTCACACTCATAAAACAACTGATTGGCGGCTGCCAACGCGTCATCCAGCACTTGTTTCTGATTTTCCTTACTTTGCTTGGCCATCAATTCATCAGCGGAGAAAGAAGAGCAATCGCCCTCCTCTGACAGATGAACCCGTTTAGTACCTGCGATGCGGCCAAAATATCGTTCGTTTACAAATGTTCTGGCATATTTGTCTCCCAGTTTTTTCGATTCCACACCCAACGAATCAACAACATGTGTCAGTTGGGCCATGTTTTTACCTACATATTTATTGTTGGTAACACTTGCATCCACTTTCTTCCACGCTCCATTGAAATCGATGAGGACCTGCTTATATCCGAATGACTCCCGACGATATGGAATTGACTTGTTGGAGTTGGCTTTCTGTTGGCGCATATTCTCAAATGTTTCGCCATTATAGAGCGTCAACAACAAAGCCTCCTTATCGGAGGTTGTCTGCAATCGGGCTGAATCGGCACAAATGATGGATATATTGTCCGATGCCGAATTTTCGCCAGCACCACTGACGTTTGAGAAATCATAAATCATTACATCCTTCAGAATGCGCGTATTGGGGTCCTTATGCTTCACATACACACTTACATTAGGAATGCCCTGATAAAACGAGCCTTCGGGTATTTGCACCTCCGGCGACTTCTCCGACATGGATTTTGCAAGAATGTAAAGCTGTTTCTGAATATAGGGCAAAGCATTGTCGGAATAGAAAAAGGCACCAATAGACACACAAATCACAAAAAAGATGAACGGACGCATAATACGGAACAACGAGATACCAGAGGCCTTCATTGCCAGCAACTCCAGCCGCTCGCCCAAATCGCCAAAAGTGATGAGCGATGACAGCAGAATTGAAAGCGGCAAGGCCATTGGCACCAACGATAGCGCCGCATAATAAAAAAACTGAAGCAGAACTGACGCGGGAAGTCCCTTGCCGACCATATCATCGACATATTTCCACAAAAACTGCATCAGAACTATGAACAAGCATACACAGAACGTTGCTATAAATGTTCCGAGATAATTCTTTAATAGATATGAATATAAGCGCTTTATTATCATTTTACTAAATCTAACAGAATGCAAAGTTAGCCTATTTTTTTGAATCTGTAAATGATTCGGCTTTTTTTCGTTATTAAATAAGTACTTGAAAAGAAAAAAGCAAAGTATTTTTTTATATCGATGAATTCACACCTAACGTCTTTTTCAGATTTTCAATTTGGGCATTCCATAAATCTTCCTCGTCTGACAGTTCATCCGGCTCAGCAAAATCAGTCACCGACAATATAACATCCTTGGTCAGTTCATCTATCGAAATACGCATCTCAAAAAACGCCTTGGGGTCTGTCTCCTCTTCCCAATAGAAACGCACATAAACACCAATACAACTGTGTTTCATATTTGCTTTCTGTGAAGAGCCTTTCCAAGAGAAGGTAAATGTCTCTCCATCTGATGTCACTTCATCGGCAAACCATTTTGACAGTCCTTGCGGGGTACTGATTATCTGCCATAACATATCAGCCGACACCCTATTCAATATATATTCCTTGTGAAATTTATCTTTCATACATTTCGCTTTTTTTGCAATATAACATATTTTCTGCTGGTTTGCAACTGCGCAAAACTATTTGCATAACAATACCGACAAAAAGAAACGGATTTCCATCTTGCTATACAAAATGGGAACCCGTCTTTTTTTATTATATCAAGGTATCAAATAGACCACTCGAATCCGTCTTTTGTATCCTTTACAGTGAAACCAAGCGCAGCCAGTTTATCCCGAATGAGGTCGCTGGTGGCCCAATCCTTGTTGGCCTTGGCCTGCTTGCGAATTTCGAGCAACAAATCGACCGCACCTTTGTAGGCCGAACTGCTTGCATCGGAAGCCGCACCTTCAAGTTTGAGTCCCAGCACATCGCCCACAAACACATTGAACACATCCTTCAGTTCTGCCAAGTCTGCCTCAGAGATGGTTGCGCTGCCATCTGCCACCTGATTGATGGCACGCGAGGCATCAAACAAGTGAGAAATGACAATAGGAGTGTTCAAATCATCGCACATGGCCGCTTCACACTTTGCCCGCAGATCCTTTACATCAACGGTAGTAGTACTGCCAGGTTTGAGTTTCATCAATCTATTGTAAGTATCTGTCAGTTTCGACAATCCTTTTTCGGCCGCAATAAGAGCCTCATTGCTGAAATCGACCGTACTGCGGTAGTGGGCCTGAAGAATGAAGAATCGGATGGTCATTGGAGCATACGCCTGACTGAGCAACTTATGGCTGCCATTGAAGAACTCGTCGAGAGTGATAAAATTGCCCAACGACTTGCCCATCTTCTGTCCATTGATGGTTATCATATTGTTATGCATCCAGTAATGCACACTCTCATGTCCAAGTGCGGCTGTCGACTGGGCAATCTCGCATTCGTGATGCGGGAACATCAAGTCCATACCACCGCCATGTATGTCAAACTCTGTACCTAAATATTTGGTACTCATGGTTGAGCACTCAAGATGCCAGCCAGGAAATCCCTCGCTCCATGGTGAAGGCCAGTGCATGATATGCTCAGGTGACGCCTTTTTCCAAAGGGCAAAGTCAACACTGTTGTGCTTCTCGTCCTGACCATCCAGCGCACGTGTATGTTCCAGCACATCATCCAGATTACGCCCTGACAACTCCCCATAAGGGAACGACTTGGCATACTTGGGAACATCAAAATAAACAGAACCGTTGCTGATATAGGCAAAGCCTGCATCAAGTATTTTCTTCACAAATTCTATCTGCTCTATAATATGGCCGGAAGCGTGAGGCTCAATACTTGGCGGCAGCACATTGAGCGCCGTCATGGCGTTATGGTAGCGGGTTGTATAATATTGCACCACCTCCATCGGTTCCACCTGCATCAGACGCGCCTTTTTGGCTATCTTATCCTCGCCCTCATCGGCGTCATGCTCCAGATGGCCCACATCGGTGATATTGCGCACATAGCGTACTTTATAACCCAAATGCTGCAAATAACGGAACAAGACATCGAAGGTGATAGCCGGACGGGCATGACCCAAATGGGCATCTCCATATACGGTAGGGCCACATACATACATACCCACATACGGAGCGTGCAGAGGAACAAACTCTTCCTTCTTGCGCTTCAGCGTATTATAAATGACAAGTTTATTTTCCATTATTGTTTTTTTCTTTGATTCCTATTTTTCACAAAATTAAGAAAAATTTTAACGGAATAGATGGCCATGGACATAAAAAGCAAGGCGGAGATAAGTTTGTGATGTTTTATACATAAATAGTGATGTTTCTAAAATATAAGAAAATACAAATCCTTATTATGCTCCAACTGTTGAAATTTGAACTTGGTCCGTATGTATCTGACAATAACAGGGTCTGATGTTTTTATCCATACATAGCGGTCATTGTGTTTGACAAATTGATATTCATATTTGCCCCCTACTCTGACAAAATCCTGCTGGTAGTGAATAATATATGGGACCACAAAATTCATCATTCGTCGTCTCAAATGTCTATCTGGATATTGGCATCCTATAATATAGGTTCCATTCAACTTTTTTATGTTCTCAATAAATGCCGACGGATATAAATGCTGATTATTGATAAAATCAGCATCGTCTATCAATTGTTTCTTTCCTACCAGAATAAAACCATAAACTTGCAGGGTGTTCTCATCAATGGCTACGGCTGAATCTTCACATCCTTGATTGGTTAAAAGTTCCAAACAGGGGAGAAAATCCATATTGGAAAAATCAAAATCAATTAATGGGCGGACATAAATTGAATCTTTTGCCTCTTCTGGAATGGGCTTGGGTGAATATATTCTCATTTTTTGCCATTTATTTTAGTTTGGTAAAAATATACCTGTTGGCACAGAAAACTTTTAAAGGGGTAAAACGATTCGTTATTTTTTTATATGTTTCTTTTGTCAGCAAAGATAAATAAATGCGTCGAAAAATCTAAAATTGGGTTTCTGCTTAACCACTATTTTGGAGAAGTACCCTATTTTATCAACAGACTCTCTCATATCCTTGTTACTGATATCAACCCAGATACAAGCATCCTGAGGCAGAAGTCTGACCATATAGTCAAAAAAAATGTCGAGGGTCTTTTCATCCAGATTTTTTATATTGACCTTGTACAATTTATAAGAAGGGTATTCTTTTAGTTCTTTCCATATATGCCTATTGGACCTTGGATGTTTTGGAATAAAGAGTCCATCAGAAATGGGGATATCCTGAAGAATGATGTAAGCTATAATCTTGTCATTATCAATGCATTTTACACTATATTGGCTGATTTTCTTATTGTCAATCCGCAATGTTGATAAATCATCTGATGTAATACGGTCAAAATTCATATTTTTTACTTTTTTTTATTTGTTTATGCAGCCATGTTCACCACGTCATAATAATCGAACTTGGCAGCGGAGCGGCTCATCATGAGGCTGAATCTTTCACCCTCGAAGCATCTGCAGGTATCTTACAAAATCGTGCTTGTACTTGATTTTATGAAATTTACCATACATTTCTTTGTTTAATATCCCAAATATACAAAATTTCATCCATAAATCACATACAATATTCGGATTTATGACCCTTATATATATGTTTTCCCCATTTTATATGATGAAAGGAACCGTTTTGCCAAACACATGACAGACTATTTTATGAAAAAGTAGAATAAGGATGTATATATATAAGTAGCAGAAGGTTCTTGGTACTGAATCTCTACTCCATTCTGACATCGATAGAAATAATAAAAGAGACGACATTTCGCCTTACAAGGAGAAAGAAGTGATTTCAACAACGTGATACTAAGCGCAAAATGACTTATCTTTGCAAAAAAGATAAAAATGACCGAATATTGCAGCAAATGTGGCAGTGCTTTGGAAATGAGAGAATGTAAAGGGGAGGACTCCTTGATTCCTTATTGTCCCGAATGCAAGGAATTCAGATTCCCCACATTTAGTGTCGCAATCATTACGGCGGTGTTGAATCCCCAAAAGACCAGGGTACTGCTGATGAGACAATATGGCCGTGAGCGATACAATTTTTTGGCAGGATATGTCAATAAGGGAGAAGATGCCGAGACCGCACTCAAAAGGGAGATGCAAGAGGAGATGCAACTGAAACCCGTCTCTTTCAGATACATCCGTTCTTCCTACTTTGCCAAAAACAACGTGATGATGATGTGCTATCTGAGCATAGCCGACTCTGACGACATCAGCCATTACAGCCGATGGGAAGTGGATGAGGCAAGATGGTGCACCTACAATGAGGCCACAAACATTGTAATACAAGGGGGCGTGGCTGCCTACCTCCTCGAAGAAATAAAAAATGAAATAAACGATTGACAAACAAAATAAAAATGAAAGAATTAAAAGATATGACCATTGGCATTGCCAATGACCACGCCGGAACAGAACTCAAATTCTACTTGATGGAGCAACTGAAAAACAAATTCAAGGAGATAAAAAATTTCGGAACCGACTCGACTGACAGTTGCGACTATCCCGACTTCGCCCATCCGCTGGCAAATGCTGTGGAAAAAGGAGAATGTGATTTCGGTATCGCCATTTGTGGTACTGGCAATGGAATCTGCATGACTTGCAACAAGCATCAGGGCATCCGTGCCGGATTGTCGTGGCAACCTGAGATTGCTCGCCTGGCCAGAGCTCACAACAATGCCAACATTTTGGGATTGCCTGCCAGATTTGTCACCAAGACTGTCGCCATGGAAATTGTAGAGGCCTTTTTCTCCACTGACTTTGAGGGTGGACGACATGAACGCCGAATCAACAAGATTCCTGTAAAATAAGCCGATTATAAATCCATTAAACAAGAGAGGGGATAATGTTTATGACATTATCCCCTCTCTTGTTATTCTTGAATTATAAATGAATGTCGTTTATTCATCACCCGTACTGCGGTGACGGAACGGATGTTTGGTATTGGTTTCTCCTTCCACTTTCAACTCATTAGGGTCCTCTTTCTTAAACGACAAGCGGGAGAATGGATTTTTTACCCTATCACCAAAATCGGGCATACAATAACCCAAGCCGACCTCAAAATCTTCAACCTTCTGCATATGCGATTTCACCTGAGTTGTCACATAAAGGTGCTTGGAAAAATGATACTTGGTAACAAATTTCCAATAGAGGAAATTTTCAGTCAGATTGTCGTTGGTATAGCCCTCATAGCTTTCAGGCACCCGTATCGGATTATAAGGGTAAAAACCGATATGGATACCTGCGGTGAACCGGTCTATAGTCAGATCATTTGCCCAGAATATGCCTCCACGCAGATGATTTTCGAAATGGTCACTGGTGATAAAGTTATACCGGCGATTATTGGTCCGCTGTTTGCCATCATAAATATCATTATAGAACAAGTCCAGACCGAATCCCATCCGATAGGCATTGCTGAACGGATAGTATAAACCGCCGTTGATGGAAATATTCGGATAATAATGGTTTCCGTCATCCACATCCAGCTGATTGACGCCCCCTTGCGCACTGGCCTCCAACGACATCACCTTGTGTACCTTGCGTGCCGGATGCTTGATAGGCAGCGGATAGACATTAGGTGTATATTTCAAGCCCAAATTGACATTAGGAATCACCATCACATCAGTACGGCGGTCAATATAGCAATCATGCAATATCATGGCATTGGCGCCAAATTCCAATTGCCACTGCGCCAGCGGGTTTCCATATCTCTGTCCCAAAAAGATATCAAAGGTGAGACCACCCGTATAGAAATTGAAATAAGGGAATTGATATCCCCCCTCTGTCTGGTTGGCATCGAGCCAGGCTCCCATACCCGCTCCCATACGCAGGTTGATGGCCAACATGGGAGTATGAACAAATGGATATAAAAAATAAGGATATGTAAAAACCACCCGCGACAAGGAATCTATTCCCATCAGCTGCATATAGCCTAAGGCGAAACCTGTGGTAGGAAAGTTATAGGTGTAATGCCAATTCTTGTTGCCAAGCAATGGCAACTCCAAGGCCAATTCGCCTCCCGCTCCATTCGTTTTGACCGTATGTATCTCACTGCCATACAGTCCTTCTGCCTTATATCGGAATATCATGTTGCGCTGCGCTTCGGCCGAGAAACCAAATACACTCGCCAACACAATTATAGAGAATATTATATGTTTCATTTTGTTCTGCATGAAAATCTTTTAATATGGTTTTGTACGAGGCTTAGGAGGTCCATACCAGTTGAGATTGAACGAGAGTTTGATACCGGCACTGAAATAATCGGAGCCATCGACCACACTTTTCGTCTGATTATCACTCTTGCTGGATAGAATACTGGTGGAAACAATTTGAGCAGGAACGCCATCGGATGTTGAAAGAACCGTTGTCTCTGAAGGTTTTGAGCCCGACAAATCTTTATTTCGCATAGTCGATGAGCCCAAAGTACAATCGACATAAGCACCAATGCCCACGCTGTACTTCTCATTCAGTTTGAAGAAGTACTCCACATCAAGCGTACCCAACAATAGAAGAGGACAAGCCACATAGCTGCTGCTCGATTTTACCTTGTCATATTTACCACAGGCCAAAACCCACGAATCATCTATATGTGCATCATACTGGGGGAAATAGGCCTCGTTGCTTATGCTTTCAGCCGTCTGCGAATAGCTGGCCACAATCGGGAATCCGAGTTTGACACCTGCTCCGATATTGAATTTGCCAAACTGAACCACACCCTCCACAGGCACACTGAGCATATAATAATTATAGGTCTCATTCAGTTTTTTCAAGGAGTAGTCGTAGCGAATCAGGTCATGTTCCTCATCTTCCTTATAGTAATAATCGGAATATGCCCCCATTGAACTGGAACTACGGGCATACGAGAAATCAAGACCTGAACGGAATCCAAAAATTTTGGAGAAAAAATAGGAATAGCGGCCACCAAACCCCACACCAAATTTTCGTTCAAAATCAGCATCCCCCGACGAAGCGGTCATACCAGCATAACCTCCACTTAAATAAAAAGACAGTCGTTGACGGAGGTCGGGAATGGTATCATCTGAAAGACCTATTTTCTGCAATTCGGGGAAATATTGGTAATCGAGCCACCATGCCCGCTTGCCCGTATATGCCTTCGGATTTGTTTTCAGACGGGTACGATGCGTATTCTGCGACACAGCCAAGGATGCCGACAGCCCACATAGCAAGCCACATAGCAACACAACGCGCTGCCAAAACTTGAATTTTATGTTGTGAGAAAATTGCATCTCTTGCGTCTGTATACTTTAATAGAACTTACTGAACCAGGAATTTAGTTACGATGACAGAGCCATCTTCAAGCCTCAGCTTGACGAAATAATAACCGGAAACCGAGTTGGCAGGCAAAACGAACTCTTTGCCTGACACGGCTTTCTGATATACCTTTATGCCTTGGGCATTGTAAACTTCGACTGTTCCTTTTTCCACAACGAAGTTACAAACCACCGTAACGAACTGGCCTATCAAAACCGGATTAGGATATACATTGGCATATCTGAGCGTTATCTGTCTTGCAGTATCAATACAAATACGCTCCGACCTCAATTCCACATTCTTGCCATCCAGATAGGCGGATACGACCACCTGATAGCAACCGTTCAAACGTTTGTCTTCTGTGTAGAATGATTGGCGGCCTGACGCTACCAGTTTATCATCCTTATACCACTGATAAGCTATAATACTGTCGCCTGCCAAATATTTGTCCAGTGTGAGAATCCAGTTATACTTGTTGATGATAACAGGATATGGATAGCATGGGTCCACTTGCAAATGGATTGATATCACACTATCACACCCAACCGCATCTTTGCCTCCATACACATAGAACATCTGCGACTCCCGATAAGTGGAATCACCTACGGCCGGCACATATATGTTACCCTTTTCAGGAGACTCGGCTATTGAATCCTTATAGAACCAGTCGGTTTGGATTACCTGCATTTTTGAGTAACGCAGATACATGCAACTGTCAATAGTGAGATAACCACGCTTGTGCTCATTCACTTTTATCTTGTTGATATTTATGATAC
>CALMUD010000038.1 GCA_937872735.1 uncultured Bacteroidales bacterium | reverse complement strand
TTGTTCGTGCTGGCTATGTAGGCGCTGTCGAGCGCACACGCGGAGGCTCCGCAACTGATAGTATTCAAGGTCTTGAATGTATCGATGCTATTGACTACCGCCTTGGCATAGTTGTTAATGTATTTATCACAAGATACCACCTCGGCATCAAACGAATAAGCAAACGAATCTTTAGGAGCAATAGGACCAGCTATGGCAGGCCATACCACCTCTTTAGTGGTTTTGTTCCAGGTTCCCTTGTCGCTAATGTTGGAAATATTACTCAATTCATCAGGCAACTGGTCAGAGAGGACCACATCGTAAGCATAATCCAACGAAGTCTTGAACATGGAAAGTACCGTACTTCCATTGCCATTGCTGCTCGTGAACATACCGAAATCACCCGGACCAGCCGAAGTGAGACCCGTCCAGCTCTTAGAAACTGCCGTCCAATCATCATCGGCGTCGTTGATATACATGAAGAGAGAATCGTTGCTCAACACAAACTTGAAGGTGACATCAGTGGCAGAACCTGGGAATTTCATAGCATCAGCCCAAGAAAGGCCTTCTGCCTTGACTAGCTTACCGTCATTATAAAGATTGTAACCAAAATTATGAGTTCCATCCTTATTGACCATCAGCTGAATAGCCACACCCTTGAAATCAGAAGAGCCAGGAGTTCCACTTACATAACGCATCACCAAGAACAGATTCTGGGTGCTGGAAGGTGAGCCTCCAATAGTAAGCATCACCGAACCATTCTTGCCATACGCCTTATCAGGAGAGAAGAAATAATTATGTGAGCCATCGGTGCTCAGTTTCATACCACTGGCAGTGGCGGCCGCCACTACCCCAGTGCCCAAGGCGTGCCACCCCGTCTGGGTAGTACAATTGGCATCAACTTTGGTTCCATTCTTGTTGACATACGAAACCGTATAAGTAACCTTGTCACCCACATTAGCTCCCTTTACATTGGCAATCTTTGTCAGACAATTCTGAGGTTCAATCACTGGTGGCAACTCCGAACAGGAAGTCATCAAGTCCACCTGTGAAGAATCAGGAGAATCGGTCTTGGACGAAATCCATGCCACATTCTTATAATAGGTATCGGCCGCATCGGGGCAACCGAGGTCACGAGCTTTGCAGGTATAGATGAGTTTATCCTTCTCGCCCACCAGCATCGAAGGAATAGTCCATTTGACGATACCCGTATAGCCAGCAGACTTAGGATTGGCAGCAGCAGTGTAAGTTGCAGGGACCTTCAAGCCCAAGCTATCGATAAACTGAACGAACTGCAACTCATAAGGGATGGTATCTATCACCGTCACATTTTCGGCTTCCTTGCCAGGAAGAGGACCAGTTCCCAGAATACGGCGCCAAGTGTAGCCGTCGAACTCTTCGACCAGTACACGACTGAAATTGGTAGTATCGTCGCTACACGAATGACGGGCATAATTGGTAACAGGATAACCCATATTCTTGTAATTTTCCCAACATGGAGAAATAAGAGTAAATAATTGTCCTTGTCCATCATTACCAGATATACTTATTTGATCGGAGAAAGACCAATCATCTTTAATACGAAGTGACATATCAGAAGCAGGATTAACTGTTTCCATTGTCGTCCTGATTAACGCAGGACCCCACACACCCTTATGAAGTAAATATTGACTATCCAATTTATCATACACATGAGTGGAAGGTGCCATCAACACTTCAGCAAAACGAATCATCAAGCGTTGATTCCAGCTACCATAGGAGTCTGATCCCATCGGTATTTTTTGGAATGCGAAAGTAATGGGACCCGTAGATGGATTGTATCCATATTTATCCAAATCATTTTGATTGTTGACAGCCAAAACCCAACCAGTAGGATTGGTAGTCGCATCATATATTCCTTTTGATGCAGCATCATACATGAAATATGAGAAACGATAGTTATGCATATCGATGTAAGACTCATACGAATCATTCCAGAAACGGAACAACTGATAAAACTTGTCTGCAGTTCCTGATACATATTTATCAGCATAAGAAAGACGCACATTATCGCGCCCCCCATTCAGCCAGGAATTGCTGGTAGATTTATTTTCAAACTCAACGGTAAAGCGGACCACATCATTAGGATTGAGAGACGTGCGGTTGGCCGTCTTCTTGATAGAGAGAGAACGGGCCGCCAACACATCAACGCAGTTGCGCTCCATAGTATAGGTGGCATGGTTAGGATACTCGTTGCTGGTCCAGCCCGAGCCGTTGCTGCAAGTGATGTTGCTCACCAGGCAGACCCTCGGATTGATGGTGTCCTTGATGTTGACCACGAAAGCGACAGAATCGATGGTAGCATTCAGTCCCCCCGTCTTGAAGCCTGGCACCGTGCCCAAATTCCATGTGATGGTATGGGTGGAGGCATTGTAGACGCCGCCCTTGTTGGCACTGACAAAAGTGTAATCCTTGGCATCGATAGTGGTGCTGATAGATACATCCTTGGCATCGAGCGAACCATAGTTACGATATTGCACCGTATAGCTGACATCATCGCCCTGATAGGCATACGTCTTGTCAACCGACATATACACCTTCATATTGGCAATCGGTTTCATATCCTCAGGCGCTGGCATATTGCCCGAGCAGACCAGCATACCCAAGGTACGGAACCAGCCATGAAAATATTTAGGTGTGCTACCCAAATATCGCTGTTCTGGATTGGAAAATTTGGCCAATCCACTGTTGTCATCCCACATTATTTCGCATTGGCGATATATATCTGCAACCAAATCGGTATCTTCCGAAACGACTGCAGCCACGGCTCCAGAGCCTACCGAATAGTTGGTATGATAAACCGAGGTGACAGCCCCGTTCAAAGCCCATTGTTGCGGAATCTGCGACACGCCCTGCCACTTAGGCTGACCAGGGTCTGGACTCGCTCCCATTTTGGAACAAATAACGGAACCACTATTGGATGGCGTCTTCAACAACTTGGCATGACGGACACCCATATCATAATTATAGGTGTTGCCACCTGAAACGACCTGATGTTCCGAAGGATCCCACCCGTAGTCAGGATTGCCATGCCACAGATAGTTGAGCAAATGGCGCCAGGCATAACGGAAATCCTCGCCATCAACATAGACGCTAAAAGTTGGTGTCATGTTGTCTGCGCCAAAGCTCACCTGACCGATAGAGGCATTGTATCCCTTTGCATAAGCCTGCCCCGTAAGCCAATCGGCCGAAGCCTCAGCCCGCTTGAACTGGCTGATTTGCCAAGGTGTACCTTCACCTCCATCACTGGAGGTGGAAGAAAGCCACTTCCAAAACTCATTATAATAAGAAGGAGCGTCATAATCAACATATTCGCCTCCATATATACTATACAAGTTGGGATGTTTTGTTGCCCAAGGGTAAGTGGTCTGGTTGAAACGCCAGCTGGTAGCCTCACCCCAGGAATTTCCTCGTTTGGTGTAACCATCCACACCTATATCGCCACAAAGGTAACCAGAGATTTGTTTGCTGCCACTGTCCCATTGGGGTATGGTATCAACCAAAGCTTTGATCACCATTTCGGCCTCTTTTTTATAGGAAATGGTATTGCCGCTGAAATCTTTGACAGGCGAGCCATTCTGCATCATATCATCACCCCACTGCTTGTAGGCAAGCAACATAGCCATGGCAATATCCACATCGCCATCGGTAGCCGAGTGGCAAAGGCCATCGCCAACAGGGGTCGTTTCGTTGCTCTCCCAGCCTGCCATGTGACTTCCGAACTCAGCACCCTTACGCAGCCACTGACCATCCTTAAACTTTATCACATCACTGAAACGGTTGTCGTGTATCCACATATACAAGCCGTTGAAAGTAGCCTGGTCGGCAAAAAGAGCCGCGGCCAACAGAATGTAGCCATCGCCCTCAGAACAGAATGTTCCATAGTTGCCTTCCACACTATTGTTATTGAAGTTGATATACTTCACACCACAATAAGTGCCATCATATCGGCAACGATGAGTCATAATCTGATAAGCCTCCCGCATGGCTTTCTCCATATCGGCATGCGTCACGCCCTCCGCATTGTACTTGGCCAGCGACTTTCCGCCACCCTTGTATTCAAGGAACTGAGGGAATGGATAGGTGGGATTGCCCGAATTGATGTCAGTGCTGATGAACACTGATGGGTCGTAAGTAGCGGTCTGACCCGCCACCTGACTCATAGGCACCAACGCCAACACTGCCCCCGCAAAAATGGAGGCGAAGCGGTGTAAAATTTTATGATTCATGGCTCTACTATTTGCTGAATTACCAGACGGAATTTTGTTTGCGACCGAAATCCGTCTGTTACTATACCCTACTACTATAAATTAATCACAAATATATCTGATTTTTCGATAATTAGTAATCTTTTTATGTAAAAATGAGTTAATAAAAATTTTGAGGTGCAGCAAAGAGCAGAAAAAGGAGAAATAGTTGCACAAAAATAATTAAGTTTGCAAAGAATAGAGAAAAAGTCGGAATATGACAGAAGCGAAACAGAAAAGTGTATCGGTGGTGGTGCCTACCAGCAACGGAAGGGAATTGGCGGCCTATTATCTGCCACAGCTGTGCGCCTACATGGAGGAGCAATCGGGGGTGAAGCAATACGAGATTGTGGTCACCGACGACAACCCGACAGAAGATATGCACGATATGTATGCACGCGAGTTTGAGAAGGTGCGCTACCTGCGCAGCAAACCCGATTGCGGATTCGTGAGCAATGCCAATACGGGCATCTTTGCCAGCTGCATGGACTATCTGCTGCTGCTCACCGACAACACGTTGCCAGCCTCCAATTACTTTGACGAGACGCTACCCTATTTTGATTCAGTAAACAATGTATTCGGCATATCAGCCACCACTTTCGGGGCCAATGGCTCGGACATTCTGGAGGGAGCAAGAATGCCACTGCTGAAGTATGGCAACATATTCTACACCGACAATTTTTCTGCCAGCAAACCTTGCACCAGTTTCTGCCTGTCGCTACGCAATATGCTGGTGGACCGAAAAAAGCTGTCCATGATGGGAGGCTTCAATCTACTGTTCAATCCCGAGGGTCTGGAGAACATGGACCTCAGCTTGCGCGCCTGGCGCATTTCTTGGAAATGCATTTATACACCACTCACCAGTTGCAAACGCATAGAACCAAACAAGAAAGAGGAACCCGCCAAAAATATATACCGCGCCAATACACACCGCGCCAACCAGTTTTTGCTCAACTATCTGCACTCCAATGGCCCCAGCCACACCTTATTCATGATTCACTGGGTATGTTTATTCCTTGTCTCCTTTTTCTGGCCCACTTCGGGATGGAGGGGCTACCGCAAAGCATCCTTTCTGTTTCTGCACATTTTCAGGGAAGCCCACAGCCAACGCCATTGGCAATATGTGCAGATTCACAACACGGTGAATGTGGTCTGTAATCTGTTCTTCCCCAACCGACAGAATGTGGACATTCAAGATTTAAGAAAGAAACTATGATATTCACTCCCAAACAATACGCCTGGCATGCACTGGGCGTAATGCTGCTCAGCGGTTTGCTGTGCGTTGTTGTCCAGTTGATTGGATTCACCACCGATTTTCTGGACCCGATAGGACAGGCGCTGGGCCGATTCAGTTTTATCGACACCTACTTCTACATTGAGAACAACAGCGGAGATGAGTCCATGGAATACAATCCCGACATTGTGTTGCTGGACCTTGCGGGCTGTGACTCGCGGGCCCAGATAGCCCAAAAGCTGCAAGAAGTGCACAATCTGCACCCCAGAGCCATCGGCATGGATGCCATATTCGGGCAATCAGTGACGACCAACCAGGCTGACGATGACAGTCTGACACGTGTAGTGGCCCGCTGCACCGAACTGACCACCGCCAAACGGATGACTCAGGAAGAAAATGGATACAGCGAAGAGCACTCCTACTATGTACAGAAAACCCACTGCGACGAGGCCTGCATCAACATGGAAGACGATGTAGTGCGCAACTTTTCCGACAGTCTCCACTTTGGGCAGGCAACCGAGCAATCGTTTGTGAGCCATATCATGCAAAAAGCTTATCCCGACATTTACCGCAAATGGCACAACCGCAACCACAGTGAAGAAAGAATCAATTATCGGGGACTTGCTTTCGACGAGTTCGCTTTCTCCGATACACTCACCGCTGCCGACATCAAAGGGAAAGTAGTGCTGATAGGTGATCTACAAGACCCTCGCGACTATCACGATGTGCCTATGACGATGGGAGGCAGCCAGCGCATAGCCGGCACCCGCATTCATGCCTATGCGATGTCCACCCCCACTATGGGGCGTGACATCAACCAGACCAGCGATACCGCCGGATGGATATACGGGACACTCATTTCCTACCTGTTTGCGCTGCTGTGCTGCATCATCTTTGTGGAATTTGACAAACTGAGCGGATTTGCCACCAATGCACTGCAAGTGGCACTACTTTTGCTGCTCTCCATGATAGGAGGATTCGTATTCATCAGATACCAATATGAACTGAACATGCTGGTGGCCATGCTGGGCATCGGCATCGTGGGATTCACCACCGAAGTGTGGTTCTGGCTATCAACCACCAGACCCTACCTTTGGCTTCAGAAGAGGCTGCACCTGCCCGACGGCGGAGTCAGACAATATGTGGATACTACCAATCGCGAACAATAAAAGAAACACTATACCCTCACCGAAAAGAAACGCAAAATGACAAAGAAACTGTTGACACTATTCGCACTGCTGCTGTTGGCAATGAGCCTGCAAGCCGAACTGAGAGCGGCCCGCGACAAGAACGGCAAATGGGGATTTGCCGATGAGAACAGCAGATGGGCCATACAACCACAATATGACGGAGTGGACCCTAACAACACATTCACCCCTTCCCGTAAATTTGCCGCTGTGAAAAAGAACGGATTATGGGGATGTATTGACGAGAACGGACAAATGGTGACCCAAGCCCTTTTGGGAGACAACACCATGGCGGGAGCGGCTGGAATGGAATGGCAAACCGATGCCTCCAGTTCAAAAGGAAAATATGAGGCGATGGACATCCGTACCCGTAAATGGGGATTTGTGAATTGCCGCGGCAACTGGGTCATCAAGGCTGTTTTTGACAATGTGGACAAATCCTGCACTTTCTATGCAGGCAAGAAATACGCCATTGTTCAACTCAAAGGAGCTTGGGGTGCCATCGACGGGAACGGAATGCTGTTTGTGAAACCCTACATGATTGAGGTGGACGATGCCCGCGATGCTGCCATACAGAATACGACATTTGCGCCGCTAGGCAGCAAGATTTATACCGCCACCGACCCCGACACACACCGTTTCGGATTTGTAAACCATAAAGGCAACTAGATCGGAAGAGCAC
>CALMUD010000037.1 GCA_937872735.1 uncultured Bacteroidales bacterium | reverse complement strand
ATAATGAGCGGTGACTGGAGTTCAGACGTGTGCTCTTCCGATCTGAAAATTCTGTGGAAATCATGAATGATTGTTTTTATAGACCTGTTGATACGGGTTGTAATACTAATCTTCAATATGGTCATTGGGCTTTTTCTAAAATTTATGATGGTGTTGACACTCTGTATAAACTTATGGTTGAAAACGAACCTCAGCAGAACGTTAGAACCTTGATTAAAAAAAATGTAGCGGAATTTGTTATTAAAAATTTCTATACTTCTTTTAATAGGGAATATCATAAATTTGGGCTTGTGAGAACTTTAAATCTTTTTTCATCCTTACGAAAAGATCCTATGATTATAGACATTATGTCCTCATATCCCTATAAATTTAGGAATCCTAATTTGCGTATTACTAAAAATATCTTTGCAAAAATTTTTCTTAAGTGATTTAATGTGAATTGGCATTTTGTTAAATGGGCTTATATCCCCAATATTTATTAACTTTGCCGTCAAATAACATTTTTTCTGATGGAGTACAAGTTCAAGGAAATCGAGCAAAAGTGGCAGCAGTCCTGGAAGGACAAAGACGTCTATAAGGTCAAAGTGGACCCTTCAAAAAAGAAATTTTATGTTTTGGATATGTTCCCTTATCCTTCGGGTGCGGGGCTTCATGTGGGACATCCTCTTGGTTATATAGCTTCGGATATCTATAGCAGGTACAAACGGTTGTGTGGCTTTAACGTTCTCCACCCGATGGGCTATGATTCCTATGGGCTCCCAGCTGAGCAGTATGCCATTCAGACAGGCCAGCATCCAGCGGTTACTACGGTCAATAATATAAACAGATATAGAGAGCAGCTTGATAAAATCGGTTTCTCTTATGATTGGTCGCGCGAAGTTCGCACTTGTGACCCTAAATATTATCATTGGACTCAGTGGGCTTTCCAACTTATGTTTGGCAGCTATTATGATAACGATAAGCAGAAGGCGTTGCCAATTGAAAATTTGGTTCATCATTTTGAAAAGGATGGAACTTCTATGCTTAATGTCTCGTCTGGTGAAGAACTCTCATTTACCGCCAGCGAGTGGAATGCTATGAGCGACAAGGAACAACAGCAGACTTTGATGAATTATCGTATCGCCTATTTGGGAGAGACAATGGTCAATTGGTGTCCTAAATTGGGTACGGTCTTGGCCAATGATGAGGTCATTGAAGGTTTGTCGGCCAGAGGTGGATATCCTGTTGTTCAGAAAAAAATGCGTCAATGGTGTTTGCGTGTGTCGGCTTACGCTCAGCGCCTGCTTGATGGGCTTGATTCGATAGATTGGACCGATTCACTGAAGGAAACACAGCGCAATTGGATTGGCCGTTCTGAGGGAACGGAGGTGCATTTTAAGTTGAAAGATTCAAACGAAGAATTTACCATATTTACAACCAGAGCCGACACCATGTTCGGTGTCACGTTCATGGTATTGGCTCCCGAAAGTGAATTGGTCCCTCGTCTTACAACCCCGGCGCAAAAATCAGCGGTCGATGAATATTTGGCGGTGACCAAAAAACGTACTGAGCGGGAGCGTATAGCCGACCGAAAGGTGACGGGCGTGTTCTCTGGCTCTTATGCCATCAATCCTTTTACGGGTGAAGCTAATCCTATTTGGATTAGTGATTATGTGTTGGCTGGCTATGGTACGGGGGCCATTATGGGTGTGCCTGCCCACGACAGCAGAGATTATGCTTTTGCAAAGCATTTTGATTTGCCTATAATCCCACTTATCGAAGGATGTGATGTGTCAGAAGAAAGCTACGATGCCAAAGATGGTATTGTTTGTAATTCTCCCCGTCCAGGTGTCAAGCCGTATATAGATTTTGACTTGAATGGGAAAACCGTCAAGGAGGCGATTGCCGCGACTAAAGTATATGTAAAAGCCCATCAACTGGGACGTGTCAAGGTTAACTATCGTCTTCGTGATGCCATTTTCAGCCGTCAGCGTTATTGGGGCGAGCCATTCCCGGTGTATTATAAAAATGGAATGCCATATATGATTCCTCAGTCATGTCTGCCTTTGGAATTGCCCGAGGTCTCCAACTTTTTGCCAACAGAATCTGGAGAGCCACCGCTTGGCAATGCTCAAAAATGGGCTTGGAATGAGAAAACCAAGGCCGTTGTGGACAAGTCGGAGATTGATGATAAGACTGTATTCCCGCTTGAATTGAATACCATGCCTGGATTTGCAGGCTCATCAGCGTATTATTTGCGCTATATGGACCCGGAAAATTCTAAAAGTCTGGTTGGCAAGGAGGCTGATGAATATTGGCAGAATGTCGATTTGTATATCGGTGGTACTGAACATGCAACGGGTCACCTTATATATTCCCGTTTTTGGAATAAATTTTTACACGACTATGGATTTAGTGTCAAGGAGGAACCATTCCAGAAGCTGGTCAATCAGGGTATGATTCAGGGCCGCTCCAATTTTGTGTATCGTATTAAGGGGACCAACAAGTTCGTATCGTATAATTTGCGCAAGGAATATGATGTGACTCCTATCCATGTGAATGTCAACATCGTAAAGAATGACGTGCTGGATATGGAGGCATTCAAAAATTGGATGCCAGAATATAAGACGGCAGAATTTGTTCTTGAAGATGGAAAGTACATTTGTGGATGGGCTATTGAAAAGATGTCAAAATCCATGTTCAATGTTGTCAATCCTGATGATGTTGTTGACAGATATGGAGCTGATACGTTGCGTCTGTATGAGATGTTTCTCGGCCCAATCGAGGCTTCCAAACCATGGGATACCAATGGTATAGACGGGGTTTACCGTTTCTTGCGCAAGTTCTGGGGGCTGTTTTATAATAACGACGAGCTCACCGTGTCAGATGCTGTCCCTGATGAAAAGGAACTCCGATCTGTCAATAAATTGATAAAGAAAGTGACGGAAGATATTGAGAACCTTTCTTATAACACTTCCGTTTCTGCCTTTATGATATGTGCCAACGAACTGTATACACTGAAATGCAACAAACGTCAGATTCTTGAGCCGTTTATCATTGTCCTGGCTCCATTTGCGCCACACATTGCAGAGGAACTTTATCACCAGTTGGGGCACGATACAACGGTGTGTGATGCGGCATGGCCGAAATTTGAAGAAAAGTATCTGAAAGAGGATTCTGTCAAATATCCAGTGTCGTTTAACGGAAAGGTGAAATTTACGATGGAGATGCCTGCTGGCGCCTCAAACGAAGAAGTCTCAAAAGCTGCTCAACAGAACGAACAATCGCAGAAATTCCTTGATGGCAAGACGATAAAGAAAGTGATAGTAGTGCCAGGCAAAATCGTAAATATTGTTCTCTGATTTTATTGTCAAGCAAAAATAAATAGTTAACTTTGCGAAGTTTTTGCGCAATCTCTTTTCGAACATTGGTTTGATTATATTGCGTGCATAATTAATAAATAAAAACTGAAAATGGATTTAATCAAAGTTGTAGAAGACTCTTTCAAGGTTGAAAAGAGTTTCCCAGAGTTTAAGAGTGGCGACACTATTACTGTGGCTTACAAGATTAAGGAGGGAAACAAGGAACGTATCCAGTTGTTTAAAGGTGATGTCATCAGCATTACTGGCCACGCTGGCAAAAAACACTTCACCGTTCGCCGTATAGCCAGCGGAGTTGGTGTTGAGCGTATATTCCCAATGAACTCGCCTTTTATCGAAAGCATCACACTTAACAAGCAGGGTGCTGTCCGTCGTGCCAAACTTTATTATCTGCGCAAACTTACTGGTAAGAAAGCGAAGATTAAGGAAAAGACTCTGTAAGTACATTCTTATCCAAGATTTAAAAGAGGGGGGACTAAGTCTCCCCTCTTTTTTCTTTCTAAAACTTGAAGTCAGCCTCTCCGAATGAGAAAATAAATTTGTATATTTGCACGCAATAAATATAAAAATTAATCAAAATGTCATTTATTGCGGATAAAGTCGTTTTGGAAGGATTGACCTTCGACGATGTTTTACTAATACCTTCATATTCTGAGGTTTTGCCTCGTAACGTAGAACTCGGTACGCGTTTCTCTCGTAACATCAGATTGAACATTCCAATTGTTTCTGCTGCCATGGATACAGTGACAGAGAGCAAGATGGCTATTGCTATTGCTCGAGAGGGTGGTATAGGTGTCATTCACAAAAACATGACAATAGCAGAGCAAGCCAAGCAAGTGGAGGCTGTGAAGCGGGCCGAGAATGGTATGATATATGACCCGGTTACTATCCATGAGGGCTCGACAGTAAAGTCTGCTTTGGCCATGATGGCTGAATATCACATAGGAGGTATTCCTGTGGTGGATGATGACAAAAAACTCAGAGGTATTGTCACCAACCGTGACTTGCGTTTCGAGCGCAATGTCACCCGCCCTATTGACGAGGTGATGACCAAGGACAACCTGATAACCGCAGAACCAAATACAACTTTGCAAAAAGCGGCAGACATCCTGCAAAAACATAAAATCGAGAAGTTGCCAATCGTTGATGGTGAAAATAAACTGATAGGTCTGATTACCTATAAGGACATCACAAAGGCAAAAGACAAGCCGATAGCTTGCAAAGATGAGCGTGGCCGTCTGCGTGTGGCTGCCGGTGTCGGAGTCACTGCTGATACATTTAAACGTATACAGGCCTTGGTGAATGCCCAGGTTGATGCCATTGTTATAGATACGGCCCACGGACATTCCAAGGGCGTTATCGATTTGCTGAAAGAGGTAAAGAAACAGTATCCGGAATTACAGGTGATTGTTGGTAACATTGCGACGGGAGCTGCAGCCAAGGCGCTTGTTGATGCGGGAGCTGATGGCGTGAAAGTTGGTATTGGTCCAGGCTCCATTTGTACCACAAGAATCATAGCCGGAGTGGGAGTTCCGCAGCTTACTGCAATATATGAGGTATATAATGCGTTAAAAGGAACAGATGTGCCTTTGATTGGTGATGGCGGAATCCGCTATTCTGGTGATATTGTCAAAGCATTGGCTGCTGGTGCTGATTGCATCATGGCTGGTTCTTTGTTCGCAGGCGTGGAGGAAGCTCCAGGAGAGGCTATCATCTATAATGGACGTAAGTTCAAGTCATATAGAGGCATGGGGTCATTGGAAGCCATGCAACATGGCTCAAAAGACCGTTACTTCCAGGCAGAAGTTAATGACGTAAAGAAATTGGTGCCAGAAGGTATTGCCGCTCGTGTTCCATACAAGGGCAATCTTAGCGAGGTTGTTTATCAGCTGCTGGGAGGTATCCGTTCGGGTATGGGCTATTGCGGTTCAAAAAGTATCACAAATCTGCATGACGCTAAATTCGTCCGTATCACTTCAGCGGGAGTCATTGAGAACCATCCGCACGATGTGACTATTACGCGTGAGGCTCCTAACTACAGTAGGGGAGAATAAGAGTCTCCGTCTCGATATTAAGAGGTAAATTACATTTGTTAAAATTTACAGATGAATAAGAAAGTGTTTTCGCTCCTTCCCGCAGCACTTATGTGCATGGCGGGTATGGCTCAATCGACTGCCAATGATCCTGTAATTATGACCATTGACGGTGACCCGATTTACAAATCGGAGTTTGAGTATGTTTACAACAAAAACAATGCGGATAATGCCGTTGATAAGAAGAGTCTGGCAGAATATGCAGATATGTTTGCTGATTATAAACTGAAGGTTCTTGATGCTAAAAATCAGGGACTTGATAAGGAATCTTCTTATCTGAGTGAATTTGGCAAATATCGGGAACAATTGGCGATTCCGTTCTTGATTGACCAATCGGAGCGGAAAGCATTAGTGAAGGAGGCGTATGAACGCTCTAAGGAGAGTGTGGCTGTCAGCCATATTCTCATCAAGTATAGTCGTAACGATTCTGTTCCTCCTTATGTGAGAATCAGTCGTATCTACAATGAATTGAAGAAAGGGGCTGATTTCGCTACTTTGGCGAAAAAGTATTCTGATTGTCCGTCAGCAAAGAATGGCGGCTATCTGGGTTATGACAATGTTTTTGATATGGTTTATCCTTTCGAAAATGTTGTGTATAACACGAAGGTAGGGACATTCAGCAAACCATTCCGGACGCAGTTCGGTTATCATATTGCCTATGTTAGCGACCGCAGGCCTAATATAAGGAAAGCAAAGACCTCTTTGCTGTTTATCTCTGCATCACATGCCAATTCTGAAAACCTGGCCGATTCTCTGTATAAGGCAGTACAGATAAAAGGGGCTGATTTCAACAAGATTTCGGCGAAATATAGTGATGGATTTTTCAATGGAACAAAGGACGGACGTATGCCGTGGATAGAGGCGGGCAGTCAATATTATCCGCCTGATGTGGTGTCGGCTGTGTTCTCGATGAAAAAAGATGGTGAAATAACCAAGGTGGCAGGTCCTCTTGGCGTTTATATTTTTAAATTGGACAAGTCCAATCTTGATTTGCCATTTGACAGCATGAAAGCGGATTTGGACCAGAAGGTTCTTCAATCGGATCGTTCATCTGTGATTACTGCCCATTTCCTTGCGGGACTCGGAAGCAAAATGTCTTATGCCCTGGCTGATTCCAGTGCTTTGTATGCGTTTGTCCCATTGGTAAAAAATGAGGATATGATAGGCCGTGAACAAAAGGCCAGCCACATGGATGCTCCGTTATACAGCATTCAGGATGTCACTTATCCTCAAAGTTCATTTTATACTGCCTTTTCGGCAGGACTGGATAAGATGAACGCAGTGTTGCATGGAAGTGGTTCAAAGGAGGATGCCGCATTATATTCTGGTGTCAAATCTGATTCGGATTTCGTTTTGATTACCTACAATGATTATGTGAGAAAGCAGTTGATAGAACTCGCCTATAATGATTTGAAAAACTATAATGCGGACTATCGTAATCTGTTGCAGGAATATAGTGACGGCCTACTGTTATTTGACGTTAGCAACAAAAAAGTATGGTCGAGAGCTACCAACGATGATTCGGGTCTGAGCAAGTTTTTCAATGATCATAAGTCCAACTATAAATGGCCAGATGCCCATTTCGAGGGCAAGGTCATTTATTGCAAAAATGAACGTACCAAAAAGAAGGTAGACAATCTTTTTGAGAAATTGGGAAATGTTTCGTCTGATTCTATTACCATTGCTTTGTACGAAAAGTTTATGAAAGACCCCAAGAATGACGACATAAGAGTAAAGACGGGCGTGTTTGCACAAGGCGCAAATCCTGCGGTAGACTTTTATGTATTCAAAAAGGGAGAGTCATATACCCCTGAAATGGATGCGTTTCCTATTGTAGCTGTATATGGTCAACAGACATTTACCCCATCAGACTTCAAAGAGATGCGTGGTGCTGTTGTTGCCGACTATCAGAACAGTCTTGACAAAGAGTGGAAAGAGGAACTCCGTGCCAATCACAAAGTCGTGATTAACAAGGATGTACTTAACACGGTGAAGGCCAAGTAATGGCAGGTCGGTATGTTGAACAAATAAAGATGAACCCGTGTGCGTTATCCATACGGGTTTATCTTGTTTAAAAAAGAGTCGGTTCGTTTATGCTTTTTTGCGGTAAATATCGGGTGAGAACGTTCTACATGGTGGCTTCGGTTATCTTGCTTTGTTCGTGCCACTCGCAGGCAGACAAGGATGTGTTGGCAGAGGTGGGAGATGCCGTGCTCTATGCCAATGAGGTCTCATTCTCGGTCCCCAAAGGCTTGACTCCCAAAGACAGTCTGCTGGCAGCAAAAAAGTATGTGCATGACTGGGTGGTAGACCAGATGATGCTTCAAGAGGCGGAATCGAAGGTCGATAGTAGTGACCAGATAGACGAGATGGTTGATGAATATCGCCGTTCTCTTTACATTTACGCTTACCAAAAGCAGATGCTTAAAGCTAATGTGCAGCAGACCGTCTCGGATGAAGAGGTGGCTGATTTCTATAGTAAGAATAAGGAATCTCTGCTACTGAGTGAAACCATATTAAAGGGCTTCTATGTGGTGATGCCAGCGCAAAGTCACGAATTGGGAGATATGCGTAAGGCAATGTCGGCAAAGGAAATGGATAAGGTGGAATCGATAGCTGTGAAAAACGGTGCGGTCACCTCCTATTTTACTGATGGGTGGAAGCCTGTTTCCGAGTTGCGGAAAAACGGCTTTTTATCGTTGAACACCAACGGCAATTATCCTTCCGACCATCTTTTCACGTTTTCTGAAGATGGAAAGGTATATATGCTCTTTGTCGTAGAAAGTGCCCGTGCCGGAGCTGTACAACCGTTGGACTATGCATCGATGCAAATCAGGATGATGCTTATGGAACAACGTAAACAAGCCTATCTTTCCCGTTTGAGAAGCTCTTTGTATCAAAAGGCCATAAAGCAGGGCCAAGTGTCGAAATGACATTGTCTCTGTCATATTTAGTGAATATATTATCGATTTTATGAATAAAAAGATTGTTGGTTTTCTTTCTCTGTTGCTGGCTTTTGGCCCAACTGTGATTGCACAGCGCAATGTGGTAGATGAAGTGGTGTGGGTAGTTGGTGACGAGGCAATCCTGCTGTCGGATGTGGAGGAACAGCGCCTTCGTGCTGAGTATGAGGGTACTCCCATACCGGGCAATCCGTATTGCTACATTCCAGAGCAGTTGGCGCTTCAGAAACTGTATCTTGACCAGGCGCGTATCGACAGTATCAACATTGATGATAAACAAGTACAACAGCAGGTAGAGCAACGAATAAATTATCTGATGGGGCAGCTGGGATCGCCGGAGAAAGTGGAAGCCTATTTTGGCAAGCCGATGGATGCAATCCGCGATAATATGTCGGATATGGTCAGAAATCAGTTGACCATACAGCAGGAACAGCATAAGATTGTCGGTGACATTAAGCCTACACCTGCCGAGGTGCGCCGATTCTTTAATCAGTTGCCAGCCGACAGCATTCCTATGATTCCAGAGGAAGTGGAAGTCCAAGTCATTTCTGTCAGTCCAAAAGTCCGTCAGTCTGCCATTGACGCGGTTAAAAATAGATTGTATGATTTCCAAAAGCGGGTGGAGTCCGGCGAATCCAGTTTCTCAACTTTGGCGGTCCTTTATTCTGAAGATATGGAATCAGCCAAGAGAGGTGGAGAATTGGGTTATATGGGCAAAGGTCAACTGGTGCCAGAGTATGCTGAGGTAGCCTTTGCATTAAAAGATCCAACCAAAGTGTCGCGCATTGTCAAATCGGACTATGGCTATCATATCATACAGCTGATTGACCGAAAAGATGACCGTGTCAACACCCGTCACATTTTGTTAAAGCCAGAGATATACCTGGCAGACCGTGATTCAGCCAAACGTGCCATGGATAGTCTGGCCAATACTATCCGTTTAGGCAAAATGCCTTTCGAGGCAGCGGTGTCGCTCTATTCAACCGATAAAAATACGAAAAATAGCGAGGGCCTTCTTACCAATCCTGCCACGGGTGACACCAAATTCAATCTGAAAGAATTGTCACCTTATATAGCTTCTGTCATTTCTCCTATGAATATTGGAGAAATTTCTCGTACCTTTGCAATGAAAAACAGTAATGGCGATGACGTTTACACCATTGTCAAACTGAAGAACAGAGTGGTGCAGCACAAGGCAAATATGTCGGATGACTACATCACACTGAAAAATATGTATGTAAGCTATAAAAGCGAGGAAAAATTGCACGACTGGATTGCGGAAAAGCAAAAAAACATATATGTCAAAATCGGAGACAAGTGGAAGGATTGCGATTTCCAGTATCCAGGTTGGATAAAAGACGACAATAAAAAATGAAACTTAGAAAAATAGCAGTGATGATGCTGGTGGCGCTGGTGACAATCGAAAGTCAGGCTGCCAACATCATGCTGGAAAATTGTGAGACACTTTCTTTCAACAAGGCCCGTGGCGGAGCTTGCCAGGTGCTGCGGGGACACGTCCGTTTTCGTCAGGACCGTACGGTGATGTATTGCGACAGCGCCTATTTCTACAGTAGTCAAAATTCGTTTGATGCGTTTGGTCATGTGCGGGTTGTGCAGGATTCGACTGAACTTACGGCCAACAAAATGTTTTACGATGGCAACCTGAAATTGATGCGAGTGCGTGAGAACATCACCATGCGCAGTGGGCATTTTGTACTGACCACCCAGAAACTGGACTATTATCGTCAGCGGGGTTTTGCCTATTACGATGAAGGTGCCAAAATCACTGACCCTCAGTTCCATCTTACTTCGCGAATCGGTTATTATTATCCCCAGACGCGTCAAGCCATATTCAAGCACGATGTTGACCTTGAGAGCAAGGATTTCAAGATACATACTGACACGCTTTCTTACAATCCGCGTACGGGCATTGCCACTGTGCTGGGACCCTCCAAAATTTTCAGAGAGGGATATGTGGTGACTACCAAATACGCATGGATGAACAATAAAAAGGGAGATTTCCGTCTATATCGCCGATCTCTCATAGAGAGTACCGATGGAATGCAGCACCTCATTGCGGATACCATCTATTATAACAGAACCAAGGGAATTGCCCGTGCTTACAACAACATTGACGCCTACGACTTGCGACAGCATATTGGAGGCCGTGGCAATTATGGCTATTTCAGACAGCTGCCAGTCCATTCTGGATTTCTGACACGCAATGGATATATTATGGAGTATTCATCAAAAGATACCATGTATATTCATGCCGATACGCTTTCCTTCAATTCTGATAAAAGTGACCAGCATCGCGAACTGAAAGGCCGTCACAATGTACGTTTTTTCCGCAATGATTTTCAAGGCAAATGCGAAAATATGGTATATGAGACCAAAGATTCGGTAGTGAATATGATGGGAGATCCTGTTCTCTGGTCGCAGCAGAATCAGTTGACTGGAGATACTGTGCGCTTGTATATGCGCAACAAAAAACCGGATTGGCTGCATATAACGGGAAGCGCGCTGATAGTGCAGCGAGATGATTCTCTGGACTACAACCAGCTGGCAGGTAGAGAACTGAAAGGATATTTCATTAATAACCAGATGCGTAAGGTCGATATTATAGGTAATGCGGTGTCGGTATTCTTCCCAAAAGACAAGGCTGGAGACTTGATTGGCGTCAACCGTACAGAAGGCAGCCAAATGACCATCTATATCAATGACAAGCGCAAACTGGAAAAAATATTGATGCAGCCTGGTACAGACGGTGTGATGTATCCTCCATTTGAAGCTCCTAAGGAAGTTCTCTTTCTGAAGAAATTCTCTTGGCAATACAATATCCGTCCTAAATATCCTATGGACATTTTTACCAGATACAACTGATTCTCGTTGAGAAAGAACTGAATATGAAACGCTTATTTTTAGTTGGATTTATGGGAAGTGGCAAGACGACTTCGGGCAAACGGATTGCCGAGAAGTATCATCTTGACTTTATAGATTTGGATGTCTACATAGAACAGCGTTTCCATAAATCCGTCTCCCAGATTTTTGCCGAGAAGGGAGAAGACGGTTTCCGCCAAGTAGAGCGGAATATGCTGCTTGAAGTGGCTGATTTTGAAAATGTGGTAATAGCCGCAGGTGGGGGTACTCCTTGCTTCTTCGATAATATGGAGGTGATGAACAATGCCGGAGAGACTGTGTATCTGAAAGCATCGCCGTCAGACCTTTGTACCTATCTTAAGATGAATGGCACCTCCAAACGTCCGTTGGTACGTGACAAGAGTGATGCCGAATTGCTGGACTACATTACTAAGACCTTGGCTGTGCGCGAGCCTTTCTATGCAAAGGCCAAGCACACCGTGGCGTCGGACGATTTTTCGGATGTCCTTTTTGACCAGCTGCTTGCCTGACGTCCGTCTTTCCGTTCGTTATAAATAATATTGATTATCATAAAAATATCATAGCTCATGCAGGAAAAGATTTTAATCCTCGATTTCGGCTCTCAAACTACACAGTTGATAGGCCGGCGTATCCGTGAACTGGATACCTTCTGCGAGATTGTTCCTTACAACAAATTTCCCAAAGATGATCCGTCCATCATAGGTGTCATTCTTAGTGGTTCTCCTTATAGTGTCTACGATAAGGAGGCTTTCAAGGTTGATTTGGATATGATTCGTGGCAAATATCCTATTCTGGGTATCTGTTATGGAGCTCAGTTTATCTCTTATACCATGGGGGGAAAAGTTGAGTCAGCTGGTTCACGTGAGTATGGTCGTGCCAATCTTCAATTTTTTGAGAAGTCAAATCCTCTTTTCAAAGGGTTTACTGACAACTCTCAGGTGTGGATGAGCCACGGAGATACCATTACCGCTATACCAGAAGGATTTAAAGCTATTGCCTCTACCGAGAAAGTCAAATTTGCGGCATTCCAGTCGGAAAAAGACCGGATATGGGGCGTACAGTTCCACCCAGAGGTGTTCCATTCAACGCAGGGCACCCAGTTGCTCAAAAATTTCGTGGTGGACATCTGTGGAGGCAAGCAGGATTGGAGTCCGTCCTCGTTTATTGATACTACCGTTCAGCAGCTGAAAGAGCAGCTGGGCAACGACCGTGTGGTGCTTGGACTGAGTGGCGGAGTGGATTCCAGTGTCTGTGCGGTATTGCTCAACAGAGCTATCGGAAAAAATCTGACTTGTATATTTGTGGACCACGGCATGTTGCGCAAAAATGAATTTGCCGACGTGATGCACGATTATGAGTGTCTTGGATTGAACGTGATAGGTGTGGATGCCAGCGAAAAGTTCTTTTCTGAACTTGAGGGTGTGAGTGAGCCAGAAAAGAAGCGCAAGATTATTGGCAAGGGCTTTGTGGATGTATTCAATGCAGAAGCAAAGAAAATAACCGATGCCAAATGGTTGGCTCAGGGCACCATCTATCCTGACCGCATAGAGAGCCTGAACATTACGGGTCGTACTATCAAGAGCCACCACAATGTGGGAGGCTTGCCTAAGGATATGAAACTGGAACTATGTGAGCCGCTGAAGTGGCTCTTCAAGGATGAGGTGCGCCGGGTAGGCCGCAAGTTGGGTATGCCTGAGCATCTCATTACCCGCCATCCGTTCCCTGGACCAGGTTTGGCTGTCCGTATTCTGGGCGACATCACTCGCGAAAAGGTGCGTGTGCTTCAGGATGCTGATGACATCTTTATCCGAGGCTTGCGAGACTGGAAGGTAAAAGAGGCCGATGGCACCGAAGTTGCGCTTTATGACAAGGTGTGGCAGGCTGGAGTAGTGCTGCTGCCCGTCAAGAGTGTCGGTGTTATGGGAGATGAACGTACTTACGAGCAGGCTGTAGCCTTGCGTGCCGTTACCAGCGTTGATGCCATGACGGCCGATTGGGCCCGTCTGCCTTACGAGTTTATGGCCAAGGTCAGCAATGACATTATCAACAAGGTGAAGGGTGTCAACCGTGTCTGCTACGACATCTCGTCAAAACCGCCAGCTACCATAGAGTGGGAATAAAAGAACAAGGGTGCCGACGTTTGGCCGGCCGCCTTTGCTGACAATAAAAAAGGGAATCGCATCGTGTGATGCGGTTCCCTTTTGCTATCTTTGCGAATATGATAAAGAATCTGATATTTGATTGGGGAGGAGTTCTTTCGGTGTCGGACCATGAGGCGGCAGTCGGTCGGTTCAAGGCCTTAGGATTGCGCAATGCGGAATCCTACTTCAAGGCAGGCTGCAATTGGCAATCCATATTTGGCGAGGTGGAGAGTGGAAAATTGTCGGCCGATGAATTTTTGTCGGCCTTCTCCCGTCTGTGTGGCCATCCTGTCTCCTTTGCTGAGGTGGCTTACGCCTGGTGGGGATTCTTCAGCCATTTGCAGCCAGGCATATTGCAAGCTCTCGACACATGGCACCACCATTATGACATATACCTCCTTACCAATAATAACCCTTTCATGATGAGCTATATAAGAAGCGATGATTTTGCGCCTGAAGGCCGCCCTTTCTGTACCTATTTCCGCAAAATGTATGTCAGTTGCGAGTGTCATCTAGCCAAACCAGACCCAGCTATCTATCGATATGTATTGAATGATGCGCACCTTCAGTCTTCAGAATCCATTTTTGTGGATGATCGCTTCTCCAATCTGGAAGGGGCTGCCCAAGTGGGACTTGCCACTTTTCTGGTAAAAAATGGCGAGAATTGGATACCCGAATTTGAACAGCGTCTGAATTCAGAACACTGACAAAGCAGCCCCCCACATTCTTAACAGAACATAGAGGGCTGCAAACAACAAAAAGAAGAGTCTTTACATTATTCCTTTCCTCCCCCTAATGCCTGATACAGACTAATGACCGCTTGCATTTGCTGGTAATGGTCGCTCACATCTGCCAGTTGTGCATTCAGCAGCCCCTCTTGCGCCGTCAGAACTTCCAGATAGGAAGTGGTGCCGA
>CALMUD010000036.1 GCA_937872735.1 uncultured Bacteroidales bacterium | reverse complement strand
GCGAGGAGTGCATCGACCTGCTGAAACAGGCGGACATCGTGGTCACCAATCCGCCCTTCTCGCTGTTCAGAGAATTTATGGCACAAATCGAGGAACTTGACAAAAAGTTTCTGATAATCGGCAATATGAATGCCATCACCTACAAAGACTGCTTTCAGCTGATAAAAGACAACAAGCTATGGATGGGCGCCAGCATACACAGTGGCGACCGCGAATTTGGCGTACCTAAAGATTATCCGCTTATTGCGGCTGGCAGCAGGGTGGACGGGGACGGCAACAAATATATCAGAGTAAAGGGGGTGAGATGGTTTACCAATATGGACTACAAAGAGCGACACGAGGATTTGGTTCTCTACAAGCACTACACCCCCGAAGAGTTTCCCAAATATGACAACTATGACGCTATCAATGTGGACAAGACGGCGGACATTCCTTGCGACTACGATGGGGTAATGGGGGTGCCTATCACGTTTCTCGATAAATACAACCCCGAACAATTTGAAATAATAAAATTCAGAAAAGGTAACGACGATAAAGATTTATGCGTAAATGGAAAATTTCCATATTTCAGAATCTTAATCCGCCGCAAGCGCTAACCACTGACAAAGAAAAGATAAAAACAAAACTAGCAACGATATGCAAATAGAATTGAAGGAAATAACCGTAAGAGAACTGACCAATGGATATGCCGACAATGGCGATGCGGGCGTAACGGGCTACAGCGGAAAACTGGACATCCGTCCACCCTACCAGCGCGAGTTCATCTACAAGCCTGAGCAGGAAGCGGCCGTGATTGACACTGTGATGAAGGGATACCCCCTCAATGTGATGTTCTGGGCCACCCACAACGATGGCACTTACGAGGTGATGGACGGACAGCAGCGCACGCTCAGTCTCTGCCAATATGTGGCGGGCGACTTCAGTGTCAGCCTTAACGGCAACGCTCTCGGATTTGTCAACCTGCGTGACGACCAGCAGAACGTCATTCTCGACTACAAACTGATGGTGTACGTCTGCACCGGCACCGACAGCGAGAAGCTGGAGTGGTTCAAAACCATCAACATTGCGGGCGAGAAACTCACCGACCAGGAGCTGCGCAATGCGGTGTATCACGGCACATGGGTGACCGATGCCAAACGGTATTTCAGCAAGCCGGGATGCGCCGCCTACAAGCTGGGCAGCGACTACATCAACGGCTCGCCTATCCGTCAGGACTATCTGGAGACCGCCATCGGGTGGCTGGCCAGCGAGGAGACGGACGGCGAGATTGATGCGTATATGGCGGCACACCAGAACGATGCCACGGCCATTCAGCTGTGGAACTATTACCAGTCGGTGATGAGCTGGGTGGCGGCCACCTTCACCAAGAAACGCCGGATAATGAAGGGGGTGGCCTGGGGATTGCTCTACAACCGCCACCACACCGAGGTGCTGGACCCCAAGGTGCTGGAGGCCGAGACCGCCCGTCTGCTGATGGACGATGATGTGACGCACCAGAGTGGCATCTACCCTTATCTGCTCACTCACGAAGAGAGATACCTGAGCATCCGTGCCTTCACCAATGCCCAGAAGCAGGAGGCCTATGAGCGACAGCATGGCATCTGTCCGTTCTGCCATCAGTCTTTCAGCATTGAGGAGATGGAGGGCGACCACATCACTCCTTGGTGCGAGGGTGGCAAAACCATAACCGACAATCTGCAAATGCTCTGCAAGGACTGCAACCGAAGAAAAGGAGGAAAATAAGGAGCGGAAAGATTGCGAAAATAGGGACATTTTGAAAAAATAAATACTTTAAAAGGAAGAAATGCACATGAATAACAAAAAAAAATTTTGGATTTTATCTATTTGTACAGTCATCTACGGGTGTAACAAAAATGCAAGTAACAATCAGAATGCTGCAGATACAGATAGTACAGTTGTTGATACCGCCGTAATAAGTAACACTAATTCAGAAGAACCAGACACAGTCGGTCTCGCCGAATTATCTAAAGAACTTTGGGAAACAAGGGGACATGGTAAACATGTCATTGAAATAAAATCATTAAATTCACTCCCCATCGGAAGATATGGGGATCGTACAAAATTGACGATAGGTTTTAAAAAAGAAGAAAATGGCATAGAACTGGAGTTTGTAGAAATCATGGATGGCACTATACATATTCCTCACTATCAAGACCCATCATACGACTCCTATATAACATTTAAAGGAAGACCAAGAAAAATAAAAATTGACGAAGAAACGACTTATGATTTTTGCGAACGTGCACAAAGGAGCGGGACTTGTTTCATTCATATTTACAATGAAGAAGGAGAAGGCACTTTCATATTTAATACCAGAAATGTAGATTGGTCAAAATTAGAATAATAAGTTCACCAATTCAAAGACGGCTCACAAAAAAACAGGCGGCTCACCAACTGGTGAGCCGCCTGTTGGTATATAAGGAAGAAAAAAAAGAAAAGTTTCTTCATAAAATGTGTGGGCACTC
>CALMUD010000035.1 GCA_937872735.1 uncultured Bacteroidales bacterium | reverse complement strand
ACGTGTGCTCTTCCGTTCTCAAGCCAGCGTAACCACACGCTTGGGGGTGGTCTGCTCCCGGCAATAACGGATGGCAGCAGCCAGCAAAGTACCCGTTGACGAGCCGGCAAGAATACCTTCCTCCTTCAGCAACGAACGCACCGCATCAAAGCTCTCCTTGTCTGATATGGCATAAGCCTTTCGGGTAAGTGCAAAATCAGCCAGTTTTGGAATATAATCTTCCCCTATACCCTCTACCAGCCAGGAGCCCACATCGGAGTTCAGCTTGTGCAGATTGATGTAATCGGCCAAAACAGAGCCAGCGGGGTCGGCCAATACAAATTCGGTCTGAGGCGAAACTTTTTGAAAAAAATGGGTCAAACCGCTAAGGGTACCACAGGAACCAACGCCCACCACCACCGCATCAACCCGATGGTCCATTTGTTCCCAAATTTCAGGTCCCGTCCATGTCTCATGGGCCAAAGGATTATCGGCATTTTCAAATTGGTTGATAAAATAGGCTCCCCGTTCGTGGGCCAACCTGACCGCCATATCCTGATAATATTCAGGGTGACCTTTACCCACATCCGAACGGGTAAGAAGAATCTCCACACCCAGAGCTCTCAGATGGTTGATTTTAGCCTGACTCATTTTATCAGGAATCACAAGAACCAGTTTATAACCTTTTAGTCTGGCTGCAAGTGCCAAGCCCAGACCTGTGTTACCTGCCGTAGCCTCTATAATGGTGTCACCTGGCTTGATGCGTCCCTTGGCTTCCGCCTGCTCTATCATCACCAGGCCCACACGGTCCTTAATGGACCCTCCTGGATTTTGGTTCTCCAGTTTGATAAACAGCCGGCTCATGCCGGTATCCAGATTGTTCAGTTCCACCATTGGAGTATTGCCAATGGTCTCCAAAATATTGTTTGCTACCATAACGTATGCGTTTTATAGTTTGGTTACATTTATCCGTCCCTTTTTCTCTGTTTCAAGCAATAGGGACAAGACTTTGTGCAACGAAAAATTGACTTCAAAAGACTTGATATCATGGTCATATAAATAGCGGGAAGCCTGTACCCCTATTTTTGACACAAAAAGAAGTGCACAATCCTGCAGTTGGTTGGCAATAGCCACCAACCGCTCCTCAGAATGATGATGTTCAGAAGGGAGGACACCCGTAATCAAACGATCCTCAACAAAAGCCACTCCAGCATCACTGATACGGTAAATAAGAAAATTTTTGGCCAAACCGAAATGTTGATTCACAGTCTGTCCGTTGGCACTTGCTATAGCTATATTGTACGACATAAACAATGTTAAATTAAGAATTAGACATCAGTTGCATTGCCGATGGGCAGAAGCGGGGCAAGCATCATCGCAAGCTCCAGCCAGGCGCAACAATTCGCTGGGAATGGGCTGTCCCTGAAACAAAGCGGTAGCGGCAACATCAATACGGCCAGAAACCGCCTCCACAAAAAATCCATGTTCTGAGAGATAATTGAACGGAGCCATGCCCAATCCATTGGTAAGCAAAGCGGCACAATCGGCAATTTCTGAAGCCAGGTCAGCCCATCGGTCTCCCGTTATTCGTTTCAGACTGCGTTTTTCTTTCAACCTCACCTTGCCATCAGCCCACTCAAACACAAGCAACTGTTCAGCCTCACCCAGATGTAAATCTACAGACACGGCATCCGAAGAGGCCACCGCAATATAGGGTTTCTGTTCAAATATTGGTTTTCTTTGGGCGTTTTGCAAGGCCATGTTCACGTCATCAGAATTATCCTTTCCCAACAAGCCCACCGCATCGGCCCGGCATCGGGCACAATGAGCCATCTGATTGATATAGACTGAAGCCTGGGCCCTCACCTTCCGCATATCGTCGGCAGAGGGTTCATAAAGCGTCTCAAACGGGGTACCAGCCACAGGAATCAAGGGAATACAATTCTGCACATCCGCACCCAGCGCTGCTACATATTCTGCAATTTGAGGCACATGCTGCATATTGATACGCGGAATAACCACCGTATTTATCTTGACAATAATACCATGCCGCTTCAGCTGTTTCAACGCCTCAGTCTGCCTTTGCAACAAAAAAGAGGCACCTTCCTCTCCCTGATGCAAATTGCCCTCATAGTAGAACCACTCATAAATATGTGCCCCTATAGAGGCATCAACAGCATTGACAGTGATAGTGACATGACTGACTCCCAGCTGCGCTATACGGTCAACATAGTCGGGCAGATAAAGTCCGTTGGAGGAGAGGCACAGTAACTTGTCGGGATGCGAAGCGTGCACAAGAGACAAGGTTTCGAGTGTTTCCTCTGGATTGGCAAAAGGATCGCCAGGACCGGCAATACCCACCACACTGATATTGGGTTCAATAGCCAAGATGCGGTCGAGATACGAACCAGCCTGAACGGGAGAAAGCACTGCGGTAGATACTCCAGGCCTATTCTCGTTGGCACAATCGTACTTGCGGTTGCAAAAGTTGCATTGCACATTGCACTTGCGTGCCACGGGCAAATGCACCCTGCCCGTATGGTGAGCAGCACTCTGATTGTAACATGGATGATTTTCAATATTTACCATAAGATACCTCCTCTCTAATAAAATCAGGCACTGCGGCTTACTGCCACCGTATAGATATGTTCAAGCAGCGTCAAAGCACCATGATAACCAATATAAGAACGGTTGGTAACCACCTCATAAGAGGCAGGGAAACCGACTTCAAGAATACCAGCTCCCAGTTTCTTGGCAACGTCACGGTCCCAAGTGGTGGCAAACAGCAGCGGCGGTTTATGACCAAAATCAGTGTGAAGCAACTCCTGACCAATGGTATATCCATCCTCAATAAAATCGACATCAACAGAGACATCCGCGGCTATATGCCTGAACTGTTCAGCTATCTGCTCCCTAAACTCAACGGGCGGATTTTCCGTTATAATCTGACGTTTGGGTATCAATCCCAGTTGATTGACCAAAAAACGGGTCAATGCCAACGTATACGCCGAATTGCCTACCACTCCGAATGCGGCTGGAAGTCCCCACCAATATTCGGAATAGAAATCATCGAAATGTTCCAGATAATAGTAGTAATAATCCTCCTCCTTCTTGATAAAGTTGTCCACCTTCCGCTTTGAGATATGGGCAAAAGCAGCAACCTGCCGCAAGAAATCAGAAGTGGCCTCCGCTCCGATAGGAATTGCTGGAATATGAAGAAAAGGCTGATTATACTTCTGTTCCAGATGTTTGACCGTATCCAGCCCGACCCATGGAGAGACAAGAAGATTGAACTCGGCCTGAGGGATGGATTTCCACTCTGCTATACCAGCCGACTCATGGCCAAACAAAATATTCACCTTCAAACCGATGCCTTCAAGTATCCGTTTCAGTTCCTCCAAATCGCCCCGCCAGAAAGTATCAACAAAAGGAACAGAGGCCCACACGTTAACCAACCTTTTCGTCTTGGAGCCCTCATAATCACCCACATATTGGTCTATAATGGCACGTACCACTTTTTCGTGACCAATATAATTATTGCCTCTGAAACCTCCAGTTTCGGCATAGACAATGGGCCAGCCTTTTTCCTGATACTTACTTACCACCGAGGCGACATCATCGCCCACCATATCAGCAATACACCCCGTAAGGACGACAAACAAATCAGCATCCATCACTTTGAATGCGCCTCTGATTTCCTCGTCGAGTCGTTCGGCACCACCAAACACCACTTCACGCTCACTCTGATTGACCGATGGCGCCACTGCACCACCACTGTAACCTCCACCTTGAAATCCATTATAGAAGGCGGTAGCCGTAAACTGCTTATCGGCGCAACCTGGGCCACAATGGGTGATAGGCATCACCCTTGGAATAGCAGCCGCTGTATATAAAGAACCCACCGCACATCCATAACGGGGTTGATTGATGGAATTGGTCTTTTGTTTTGATTCTATAGCCATATTACTTCCCTTTAAATTAAATTTTATCAAGCAATTCCGGATGCTTGGCCAGTATATAGGGGTCATCCTGCCTAAGCCACCACTGCGTATAAGGCAAATGCACGTGTGCTGCCAAATTAAGGTGAAACTTCTTATGAGCCAGCACATCCAGAATGATATTGCCAATATTGACCATTCCATCATAACCTACAGCCTGATGCTCATCGCCAAGCGGAACAGCAGGAATACCCATGCGCGAAGCCAGCGGAGCCAAACCATTATGACGGATAAGGATAAAATCAGGCTCGTACTTCTTGAGCAATATATAGAACTGATATTGCTGACGGTTACTGACATTGAATGACTTGACATCCCCGTAATTTTTCACCAACTCATTCAAAGAATCCTGACGGGGATCATGACTGTCATAAACGGGGTCATGATGAAACACCATGGTGGCATCGCTCTCAACTCCCAGTTCGCGTATTACACTGACCAAGCCATGGCTGTAAGCCGAACCCGTGGCCGACATTCCTCTCAGTCCTTTCAACTTTTTACGCAAGGCTGCCACCTTGGGCTCTACTTCAGCATGTTTACGGGCTATATATTTTTCCACCAAATCCTCGCGATGGGTTACCCGCCCCAACTCACGCAGCCAGGCATCTGTACCGGCGAATCCATAAGGCTGGGGAGCCTTAACCTGCGGCACTCCAAAATCCTGCTCCAACCCTGATGCCAGATAGGTAGACAAGGTGTTACAAAAGCTGACAGTGGCAACGGCCTCCGATAACTGGGACAAATCAGCAACCGAGGACAAATCAACCACATAATTGACTCTGAGATTGAGTTCCTTGAACATCGGGGTGAAAATATCAGACCCCCACAAGCTGATTACATTTACCAGATCTTCCTGTTTGACACCTCCCTTACGGGCAATCTGCCGAAGGATTCCATGCTGGGTACTGTCAAATCCTGTACTCCAGTGTTTTGATCTGAAGCCCTCACAATGCATAGGCACCACTGGTATGCCCAACTTATCAGAATATTCAGTAGCCACACTGTCAATATCATCTCCGATAATGGCAGTGGCACACGATGTACTGATAAATATGGCCTTGGGATGAAATCGCTCCCAAGCATCGTCAACCGACTGACGCAATTTATCAATACCCCCAAACACCATATCCTTTTCCGTCAGATTGGTACAAAGAACTTTGGTTCCTTCCACAGGGAAACCTCTCATTTTCAATCCGTTTCGGTAGAGCGAATTATAGGACACTTGACCTGCAGCACACCCGATGGGAGAGTGTTGTATAAGGACTGCATCGCGCACCTGTCCGGCTTGGCACTCCACCATCTGCTCGCTACAGACGGAACCTTGCGAAAAAGGAGTCCTCATCTCACACAAAGTGCACTCTCCACAGCCACCCGAATAACCAGACTGCCTGACCAAATCAGAAGCAGAACCGGACCATGACACCACGGTGCCAAGACGCTGTTCGCGGCTCTCCACCACTGGCGTTTTCAGATTTATTTTTGTTTTCAACATATTTATGTCAGTAATATTATTTATAAGGAGGAAAATCAGATATGCTCACCCTCTTTGACCGTTCCTTGTTCTATAGCCAATAACTGATCCGCCCAGTCGGCCGACCATTGTCTCAGTTCATCCGTTTCAAGCGGAGTTGGCACCTTGCTTTTTGTATGGGCCGCAATCTTGCGTGCCAGACTTCGATAAATATCTGCCTGCTTGCTTTCGGGAGCTGCCTCTATGGTAGTATGTCCACCCAGTTCGGCCTGAGTAACAGAAATAGAACGAGGCACATATTCCACCACTTGTGTACCCGTTTTGGATGCGAAATCATCAATAATCTCTTTCTGATATTGACTATTGATAGAGTTGCCAATAATTCCGCCAAACAGGGCACCACCCGCGTTTGAATAGCGTTTGATACCTTTCATCAGGTTGTTGGAAGCATAAACCGACATAAAGTCAGCCGATGAAACGGTGAACACATGCTCGGCAATGCCTTCACGAATGGGGACGGCAAAACCACCACACACCACATCGCCCAGCACATCAAATATGACATAATCGAGGTCCAATTCCTCAAAAATATTCTGCTGTTTAAGTAACTCTACAGCAGTGATGATGCCACGTCCTGCGCAACCCACACCAGGAGCCGGACCTCCAGCCTCTACGCAATACACTCCTTTGAATCCTTCAAATATAGCCTCGTGAGCATCCACCTTTGGTTTTTCCCGCAACAGATCCAGAACGGTTGGTATGTATTTACCATTACGCAACGTATTGGTAGAATCACTCTTAGGGTCGCAACCAAACTGCAACACCTTGTATCCAGCCTCTACCAAAGCCGCACTGATGTTGGATGTGGTGGTCGATTTTCCGATTCCACCCTTACCATATATGGCAATCTTTTTTAATTGTTTCGTCATACTGCTTTTATTTTTTATTGTACTATTATCCTTTTGACAAGACAAAATTAGAGAGAAAAAAAAAGGCAAAAAATCGCCTTTATTAGCCATATTGTATCACAAAAAAATGGCAGGAGAATAACAAAATATGGTGACATACAGCCACAAAAAACGTTGTTCCGATATTTAGACCGAAACAACGCTGACACAAAAAAAGAAATATTCAATCACACTTCATCAGCAAAACTTTGAATCCATAATAAGCACGAAGATTGAATGAAAAGCCATAATGGAAAGTTCGGAACGCATGAAGCCCCAAATGCCATCTTTCCACCTCACGGGCCGAATAGTTGCCCCATTTGAATGGTGCAGTATCCATATTGATACTCTGATGCTTACGCAAATTGACATAGGATTTTGGAATGGTATCAAAAGCAACCAGCGAATGGGTAAAATGATTGCCAATGACCCGTAATAAGCCCTTGACTTGTTGTTCATCCATATACATCAAGGCCCCCTCTATGATAAAAAGCACACCATCCCGCTCCTCCACGTCATTTATCCATGAGAAATCGAGAAAACTCTTTGCAATGAGATTGCTGTCATTGAAAAAGACACGGCGCAACTCAATGGGCAATTTCAAATCCAATTGATACCATTTGGCGGCCTTCAAACGGGAAGCTCGGGTATCAAGTCCCGCCCCAAGATTGACAATGACAGGATGAACTGTATGGCTGACATATTCTCGGGCAATCTGGTCAAGCACACAAGTACGCGAACGTATCACCCACTGAGTACCAATATCAGACTGCATTCTGCTGAAATCATAATTCAGATATCTTACAATCTTCACTGCACTCTCGTCGTCTACCACTCCTTTTTCTATCGTCTCTTTCGCTTTGAAATAAAGCGGCACCAACAATGTCTCTGAGACATTCGTCAGTTTCACCACATAATGTTTGGCATATTCCATAATATCAGAATAATAAAAAAGGGGCCATACCCATAACGTGCATAGCCCCCAGCAAAAAAATTGACCACAGATCAACTATACCAACTATTTCACAGCGTCAAAAGCCTGCTGCAAATCGGCTATAATATCATCGATATGCTCAGTACCGATACTCAGACGGATAGTGTTCTGATGAATACCCTGAGACTCCAGTTCCTCCTCATTCAGTTGAGAATGGGTGGTACTGGCCGGATGAATGACAAGCGACTTGACATCGGCGACATTGGCCAAAAGAGAAAATATCTTCAAATGATCAATCCATGCCTTTGCCTTGTCTGCATTTCCTTTTATATCGAACGTAAAGATGGAACCCGCTCCATTAGGGAAAAACTTCTGATAAAGCGCATAATTGGGGTGCGTAGGCAAAGAGGGATGATAAACCTTCTCAACCTGAGGATGATGAGCCAGGAAATCAACCACTTTCAAGGCATTCTGCACATGACGTTCCACACGAAGGCTGAGAGTCTCCACCCCTTGCAGCAGCAAGAATGCACTGAATGGACTGAGCGTCGCGCCGGTATCTCGAAGTATGACCGCACGGATACGGGTGACATAAGCAGCGGCTCCTACCGCATCGGCAAATACGATGCCATGATAACTTGGTTCTGGCTTCGACAACTGAGGAAATTTATCATTCTGTTTCCAGTTGAACTTGCCACTGTCAACAATCACACCACCCAGTGTGGTTCCATGACCTCCCAAAAACTTTGTTGCAGAATGTACCACGATATCAGCCCCATGCTCGATAGGACGGAAAAGGAACGGAGTGGCAAAGGTGTTATCTATAACCAACGGAATTCCATGTTTGTGAGCAATGCTGGCAACAGCATCAACATCCACAATATTGGAATTAGGATTGCCCAGTGTCTCTATGAATATCAGCTTGGTGTTCGGCTTTATTGCTTTCTCAAATGACGACAAATCATCAGGGTCCACAAAAGTAGTATCTACACCAAAGCGTTTCAATGTATGACTCAACAAATTGAAGGTTCCGCCATAAATGGTTTTTGCGGCCACAATATGGTCTCCAGCTCCCGTAATATTCTCTATGGCATAAGTGACGGCAGCGGCACCACTGGCTACAGCCAAGGCTGCCACGCCTCCTTCAAGAGCCGCTACTCTATCCTCAAACACCCCCTCTGTTGAGTTAGTCAAACGTCCATATATATTTCCTGCGTCTCGCAGTCCAAAACGGTCGGCCGCATGCTTTGAGTTATGAAAAACGTAAGATGTGGTCTGATATATTGGAACTGCGCGAGAATCGGTTGCTACATCAGCTTGCTCTTGACCTACATGAAGCTGTAATGTTTCGAAATGTAATTTCTTTTCTCCCATAATGCTATAACTTTTAGTTTAACTTATCTTTTTAATACCAATCAGAGTTCCTTTCTGATTACACTACAAAATTAAGACATCAAACAAACTTACGAAATCGCCTTGATTTGTCATTTTTCATACCATAAAGAGGTGATACACCTATTCGAATTATGCCACCGCAAACAACACCAAGGGCTTCGTCGGCAAATGCCAGCGAAGCCCTTGGTTTTTATTTATTTCTATA
>CALMUD010000034.1 GCA_937872735.1 uncultured Bacteroidales bacterium | reverse complement strand
ATTTTTGGTCATATGCAGTCAATTTTATCACAGGTGCCGTTTCAGGACAAGACGGGGGCATTTTGTCCTCAACAATCACCATTGCCGAACAATAAGATTGATTGCCCTGCATATCCGAAAGGATGTAATTCAACTGTTTGCCATTTTTGCTATCCGATGGAGTAAACGTCTGCCCATATTGCTCTTTCACGGTCACAAGGCCACAATCATCCGTTCCAAAATAAGAAGGATCTTTGGTCAAAAGCACCTCCACACCCGTAAACTGACATTTTTCTGCGGTTACATACATCGTTACCGTATCGTTTTTAGCACATACGGGTGGATGGTTTTCCGTGAGCACCACCTTGGCAGGACAAGTATAAGAACCCACACTTATCCAATGCTTAGAGCTGCCCGTCACTATATAAGAAAAAGACTGGGCCGTGCACGGAGTCAAACTTTCCAAATCCAAATTTTCAGCCGTCACATTTGAATTAAGCTGATTCCATCTCTCTTTTTCTCCAAAGCAACCATCATTGAGATAAGTAGATTCTCCTGCCGATATTGATTTGTTGATAATATTCTCCACATCCTCATCCTTGACCCCCTCTTTAGAAACTAATTTTATCAAAGGAGTGTCAACAGGGCAGGAAAACAAATCAACCAAAACAGTAGATTGACAAATTGATACATTTCCATGTATGTCAGTCAATTGGTAATTGACTGATTGAGGATCATCCGTATATACAATAGTACCATCCCGATCTTCATAAGATTGATGCGTGTTTTCGAACGTATATGAATTCTTTCCTCCCACATATTCCACCCCATTCAGAGCGCAGTTGTCCGACCCATAATGCAGCAATTTCAGAGCATCAAGCAAATCACTTTTGCTATATTCACAACTTCCAGCTACAGTCAACGCAATAGGAGTGTCCGGACAGACAGGATTTTGTGCATCCTTGACTGTCACCACTTGGTCACAAGGATAATACTTGTCTGCGGCATAGTAAATTCGCGTTTGTATGGTGTAAGATACGCCCGCTTCCAGCTGCGTGTTGACATCGGCCCGCTTCAATATCTGTCCGGAGGTGGTTTCACCTGTACAATACCAATACTCGTTCCTCAGCACCGTACCATTGATTAAGGATGGCTTATTGCCAGTAGAAATCTGAGTCAGCACTGTTCCTAAAGTAGTGGAGCACTCCCCTTCATCCACATCGAAAACCGCAGACGAAGGGTTTTCCGGATTACATTTCAGCGTCGGCGCCGCCCACACCGAAGCAGGCATCAGCAGAGAAGCCAAAACCAGCATCAACAAAAATCTTATCGCCCGTATATTACATATACGCGGCCCATATGTCGCACGTATATCACTTTTCATAAGCCTTAAATTAAATTGTAGTTCACTTTTAACTCGCCGTCCTCTTTTTTATCGGCATCAAGGAGAAAAACAGGTCTACACAAAAACACTCAAAATCATCATTGGAAAATCAACATAACATTTGTAATACTACATAACATCAAAAGGGGCTATCCAACAATATTCATTGGAAACAGATTCACTTTTTCTGCGAGCAAATTCATTTTCAACATCGCATCTTTTTTTCTTTTTTCACTTAACAAAGATGGCGTTCCCTTATATATCGTCACAAAAGTACTTCTCATGCAAGAAGAAAACAAGTTTTTGACCTGATTTTTGTCTAATAAAATTATACATTCATGTATAATTCAACAAAACATTATTGTATAAATCAACTTTACATAGTTGTGGAATAAAGATGGACATAGATGTAGAATGAATCAAGACATAGTTCCAATAACAAAATTTTTCAATCTTCCCATAATTTTAAGTTAAATTTTTCTCTAATTAAAGTTAATACCTATCAATATTCTTCTTATATTTGTAAGAATGAAACAAAGGACGATCATCATATTGGGCATATTCATGTCGGCCCTGTTCATTGGCCTGCTTTGCATACAAGCGAGTTACATCAGAGTGACCGCCGCCATGCGTCAGGAGCAGTTTGATGAGGCCGTCAGGAGGTCGCTGACGCAGGTGGCTCAAACGCTGGAAGAGCAAGAGTCGCTGCGCTACATCGACAGTTCTTTGCCCTATAAGCTCTCGTCCAGCCAGTCAGGTGACACCACCCACTTCAACGCCAAACAGATAGTGGCGAATGCGGACACCACCGACGTGTCATGCACGAGGGTAAAACCTCACGTGTTCATATCGACCAAACGCGGCAGCAACAACCTGCAAGAGGCCTCGCGCGTGATACAGAACCGACTGCGGCAACGCTATCTGCAAGAACGGTCACTGCTCGACGACATATTGATAAAGATGCTGTGCGAGCCCTACGACAAGCCTTTGGGAGAGCGTATCAACTTCTTGCAGCTGAATGAGATACTGGACCGGGAGCTGGACTATAACGGACTGAACCTGCCCCACTACTTCAGTGTCATCAACAAGGAGGGTGAGGAGGTATACAAGAGCAAAGTCACCAAGGACAGCCGCACCGATGAATATTATACCCAGGTGCTGTTCCCCAACGACCCCGACCCTCAGGCCAACTACCTGAAGGTGTATTTCCCCACCAAGGAGAACTACATACACAGTTCAATGTCGCTGCTCATTCCATCGTTCATCCTCACTGTGCTGCTGCTGGCCGTGTTCATTGTCACGCTGTGGATCATCTTTCACCAAAAACAGCTGTCGGAGATGCGCACCGACTTTATCCACAACATGACGCACGAGCTCAAGACACCTGTCTCCTCCATCTCGCTGGCCTCACAGATGCTCAACGACCCCGACCTGAGCAAGTCGCCCGCCATGCTGAAACACGTGTCGAACGTCATCAGTGAGGAAACCAAACGGCTGAGCCAGCAGATAGAGAAAGTACTGCAAATGTCACTGCTTGAGAATGAAAATTCTGCGCTGAAGCTGACAGAGGTGGACCTCAATGAGCTATGCCTCAATGTGGCTGAGAACTTTGCTCTGAAGGTGGAAGCCAAAGGAGGACACATAGAAACTGAGCTGGAGGCTGACGACCCGTTCGCATGGGTTGACCAGGTGCACTTTACCAACATCATCTACAACCTGATGGACAACGCACTAAAATACAGCAAGGATGCGTTATTACTAAAGGTGAGGACGGAAAACGAGGGGAAAGACAGCATCAGCATCAGCATCGAGGACAACGGCATCGGCATCAGCAAGGACGACCTGAAGCACATCTTCGAGAAGTTCTACCGCGTACCCACCGGCAGCCTCCACAACGTCAAAGGCTTTGGTCTCGGATTGGCCTATGTGCACAAGGTGGTGACCGACCACAAAGGCAGCATACATGTGGAAAGCGAAATAAACAAAGGAACAAAATTTACGATAACGATACCCTTAAACTTAAAAAAGTAAAATATGGATGAACAAATAAAAATCTTACTTTGCGAAGATGATGAGAACCTGGGTGCCCTGCTACGCGAGTACCTTCAGGCAAAGGGGTGTGATACCGACCTGGCACAGGACGGAGAGGCCGGCTACAAGGCATTTACAGTGAACAACTCGTACGACATTTGCATATTGGATGTGATGATGCCCAAAAAGGACGGATTCACGCTGGCTCATGACATCAGACAAATAAAACCTGATGTTCCCATCATCTTCCTCACCGCCAAGACACTGAAATCGGACATTCTGGAGGGATTCAAGGTAGGCTGCGACGACTACATGACCAAGCCATTCAGCATGGAGGAACTGCTATACCGCATACAGGCCATCATGCGACGGGTAAAAGGCAAACAGAACGACAAGGGCAGTTTCTACAAGATGGGCAAGTTCGGCTTCGATACGCAAAAACAGTTGCTCAGCGCTGAAGGCATACTGCCTATCCGGCTCACCACCAAGGAGTCGGAGCTGCTGGCGCTGCTTTGCGAGAACTCCAATAAGATACTGGAACGCAGCTATGCGCTGAAAAACATCTGGGTGGACGACAATTACTTCAATGCCCGCAGCATGGATGTCTACATCACCAAGTTGCGCAAGCACCTGAAAGCGGACCCAAGCATCGAGATTATCAACATTCACGGCAAGGGCTACAAGCTCATCATACCAGAGGCCGCCGATGGCAATGCCAAGAAAGGATAAGCACATATTTTTTTCCTATCTTTGCAAGATTTAGCTCACAACAAAACAGAGAGGATGAAGAAATTAGTCATTCTATTGTGTATGGCCATAGGCAGCACCACGCTACCCGCACAAAAGACCATCACCTATACACACCCCGACAAGATGTATTACGACGGCCGCGAGATGTACGACCTGAAGCAATACACCAGTGCCTTCCGCTACTTCGACAGCTATCTGCAAGACAAGGCCCCCGGCGAGCTCAACCCCTACTATAGCGAGGCTGAATACTACATAGCGTGCAGCGCCTACTATATGGGACGGGCCGATGCCTACGGGAGGCTGACTGCCTTCTGTTCCGACTTTCCCGTATCGCCCCACAACAATCAGGTACATCTGATGCAAGGCATACTGCTGTGCGAACGTGCCAAATATCTGGAGGCGGCTGATGCCCTGGCACAATGCGACCCCAAGGCGATGGACAAGAATGACCGCGCCGAATACTATTTCCGCTACGGATTCAGCCAGTTGCAGTTGCAAAACTATGACCAGGCCCGCAACAGCTTTAACCAGATTGACAAAAACGACTCCAGATATGGTGCCGGCAGCCAATATTATGCCGCCTACATAGACTACCAGCAGCAAAAGTATGATGACGCACTGCCCGTATTTCTACAACTGCAAAGCAATCCTGCCTACTCCGACATCGTTCCTTATTATATAGCGCAGATATACTATGCCAAAGGAATGAACGACAAGGTGCTGGAATATGGACTCGACATTGTGGCCAAACACCCCGACAACGAGAACAATGCCGAGATATTCCGTCTGATTGGCGAAAGCTATTTCCAGAAGAAAGACTACGACAACACCATCAAGTATCTGGGCACTTACGAGCAGCGGGTGGCCCGCATCTACCGCAACGACGTGTATATGCTGGGCGTAGCCATGTTCAGCAAAGGCCAGTACAAGGAGGCGGCTGAACGGCTGCAAAAGGTGACCGCCATAGGCGGCGATGCCCTGACACAGAATGCCTATCTCTATCTGGGTAGCTGTGACTTGAAACTGAACGACAAAAATGGTGCGCGGCTCGCTTTTGAGGCCGCATCAAATGCTGATTTTGACCGTAACGTAAAGGAGGAGGCCCTCTACAATTATGCCCTGGTGGTTTACGACCAGTCCTACTCGCCTTTCAACGAGTCGGTCACTGCCTTCGAGCGTTTTCTGAACGAATTTCCCGACTCCAAATATACCGAGAGCGTGTACGACTATCTGGTGAACGTGTATCTCACCACCAAGAACTATGCCGCCGCTTATGCCTCCATACAGAAGATAAAGAAACCGTCGGCCCGTATAGTGGCAGCCCGTCAGCGAGTGCTCTATTGCCTTGGCATACAGCAGTTCAACATCGGCAACATGGACAGCTGCATCACCTACATGACGCAATCGATAGCCGACCGCAAGAGCGACTATGACATTGAGGCGCAAAGCCTATTCTGGCGGGGCGAAGCCTACTACCGCACGGGCAAATACACCCAGGCAGAGACCGACCTTGAAGATTTTTTAGGATGCACGGGAGCCCATGCCACCAATGTGTTCAATCTGGCCCACTACGATATGGGCTACTGCGACTTCTCGCAAAAGAAATATGCCAAAGCCTTGCAATGGTTCCGCAAATATGTCAATCTGGAGAGTGCCAACAAGACCCTGATAGCCGATGCCAACAACCGCATAGGCGACTGCTATTTTGCGGCACGCGACCTCAGCAATGCCGAACAGAGCTATGCCAAGGTGTATGCCCTCAATGGTCCAGGTGCCGACTATGCCTGCTACCAACGGGCCTTCATACAAGGTTTGCAGAAGAACTATGACGGAAAGATAAGCACCCTGCAAAAGATGCTGCAATCATACCCGCAGTCGGAGTTCCGCCCCGATGCCATGTACGAGATTGGCCGCTCGTATGTGATGCTGAACAAGAATGAGAAAGCCATTGCCGAATACAATGAACTGAACAAGCAATACTACCACCACCCGCTGGCCGCAAAAGCCCGCCTGCAGACTGCCATGCTGTATGACGAGATGAATGAATATGATGCCGCCATCAAGACTTACAAGCAGATTGTGGACTTGTCGCCTAACAGCGACGAGGCCAAAACAGCCCTCGACGGACTGAAACAAATCTACTTTGAGAAGAACGACGTGCAGGGATATGCCGACTATGTGTCCACTCTGGGCGGGCTGGCACAGTTCTCGGCCACCGAACAGGATTCACTCACCTTTCTGGCAGCCGAGAAGGTGTATATGAAGAGCGATTGGGCCAATGCCATCAAGAGCCTGCAAAACTATACCAGCAAATATCCTAACAGCGTGTTCAAGGTGAATGCCCACTACGAGATAGCCCAAAGCTACCGCAAGCTGCAAGACACCACCAATGCCATCAAGGAGTTTGCCATTGTGGCTGCCATGCCTGGCAACTGGCAAGCCACGCAGGCGCTGATACATTTGTCTGACCTGCAATACGGCAGCCACAACTACCAGTCGGCAGCCGCCAGCTACAAGCAGCTGCTCACCGTAAGCCAGAAGGCCGACATACGGCTCAAGGCTCTGACAGGCACCTTGCACTGCTACAACAAACTGGCCCAGTACGACTCCACCATCAATGCCGCCACCGCCCTCATCAGCAGCCCTAGCATCGACCCCGCCGCTACCCGTGAGGCTTACTACCTGCGTGCCAAGGCCTACGAAAAGAACAACACGCTCGACAAGGCACTGGCCGACTACAAGGTGCTGTCGACCAACTGCATGGACGAATATGGCGCCGAAGCCGAATACAGAGTGGCCGAATATGGCTACCACAACGGTGATGCCGCTGGTGCCGAAAAGGAGATTTTCGCCTTCATCGACAAAAACACACCGCACCAGTATTGGCTGGCCAAGGCTTTTGTGCTGCTGTCGGACATCTACATCTCGCAAGGCAAGGATTTTGACGCCAAGCAATATCTGCTCAGCCTGAAAGAGAACTACAAGGACAACGCTGAGATTAATACTGAAATAAAAGCCAGACTGGACGACATAAACAACCGGGAGGCCAAGAAAGTGAAAAAATGACGCACAACTCTTTTTATATCATGAAACGAGCACTCTTCATCATATCGGGACTACTGCTTTGCATGGCTTCAGCTCAGGCAGCAACGCCAGTGGCCAAAGGCAAGACGAACACCCCCAGACAAGACTCCGCCGCAACCAAGCCGGCCAGCACGCCTGCCAAGAAAACCGCAACACCACAAAAGATTGCGGTAAAGCCCGACACCGTGACCCGCAACATTCAGATTGTGAAGGAATATACCCCCGACATCAAGGAGGCCAACAAGGTGAACACACAGCCGGAACTGAAAGATGCCAGCGGCAAAAAACAGACGGTGAACTACTCAGTTTGGACAGCCCCCAAGACGCTCAACAACGACAGCGTGCCCACCCTTGACTATGCGCTTCCCAACGCAGAGGTACGCGCCGACCTGAACAAGGGATTTGTGAAACTGGGTGCGGGCAACTACACCTCCTTTCTGGGCGAGGCCTACCTTCCGCTCTATTCTGACAAACGGAACCTGTTTGACCTGTATGGTCGGCACAATTCGTCGTTCGGCGACGTGAAGTTTACCAACAATCTGTATGACGGACTGAAAAAAGACTTTGAGACGAAAGGCCTTGTAAACGATAACTACTGGCGCGGCAGCTACCTGCGCAACAGCCGGCAAAAAGAGATGAGTTTCTACGCCGATTTTGGCTACAACCGATTCGACTATTATGGCTACGAGGGGGGCGAGGACACCTCCCGTGGCAACTACGACCGCAAGCAGGCCTTCACCCGGTTTGACATAGGCGGACGCTACCGCACCAAGGAGTTTGTGGAGAAATGGAGCTACGATGCACAGCTCAACTACCAGCTGTTTCACACCCTCGACAAACTGAACGAACACACCGTGCTGACGGCTGTCAACGTCAAATATAAAGTGGACAACGGTCTGCTCAATCTGGACGCAAAGATGTACAATATGTTTCTGGGGCTGCCCGACAGCAGTGCGCTATACAACTTCAAAAATGCTGACAACACCAGCAACAATACTGTAATTATTTTTGCACCCGCCTATCTGCTCAACGGCAGCAAATGGCAACTGCACATCGGTGCCAAAGGCGCCTTCTGCATGGGACAGGGCCGACTGGCCTCCATCTCACCTGACATTTACGGCAGCGCGGCACTGGTGCCAAAATACTGGTTCCTATATGCTGGAGTGACTGGCGAATACCTTATCAACAGCTACCGCAACATGGCTGAGACCAACCGCTATGTGGCAGCCGATACCCGCGCCGAGGACACCTACATACCTATAGACGTCTACATCGGCAGCAAGTTCAATCTGCTGAAGCGGATATCGCTTGATATCAATGCCAGCTACAAGGTTTACAGCAATCCCTACTTCTTTGTGGCCGACAGTATCGGTGGCCGCAAGTCCAGCTTGTTCAATGTGGTGTATGGCGAGAACGACGGTCTGCTGAGCGCAGGTGCCGCCATCAATGTCAACGTGCTGCAGAAAGTGGACTTCAGCCTGAAAGCGAAAGTGAACAAATGGGCGCTGAGCGAGGGCGAGACGGCTTGGATGATGCCAACCAGCGAGCTGACAGCCACCCTCACCTACAAGCCTACCAGCTATCTGCGCTTCAATGCCGCCTACAATTTTCAGGGAGGACGCGATGCCATGGCCGACAGCCAGAGCGTAAAGATGAACAACATCTCCGACCTCAGTTTCGGGGCCGTCTATCAGGCCATGAGCCGTCTCAATATATTTCTGAATCTGAACAATGTGCTGGGCAACCAATATGAATACTGGTATGGATACGCTTGCCAGCGCTTTAATCTGATGGGGGGACTGACCTTCACGTTCTGAGCCCATGTTTAACATCTTTCTCTTCGTTTTTCTGCTCTTTTCTTTCTTCATCGTTCGCGGCTTGTCATCTCTGATTGACCCGAAGGAAGGACGGCACACTGACGAGGGAAGGAGCGTGAACAAGCGTCTGATGCACTGCTCCGTCGGGGCCCTTATCGCCGCTGTGATGAAGAGCGACGGACAATGCACCAAGGGGGAGCTGGAGGTGGCCAAGACTTTCCTTAAAAAATGCAGCATGACGGAAAAGGACCAGATAGAGGTGCTGCACTATATCCGTTACTTCATCAAGACCAGCCGCAACAGCATCGGCTATTACACACAGCCCCTCTGCACATTCTGCACCTACCGCTACCGGCTTGCGCTGGTGGACACCCTCTATCACATTGCCACCGTAACCAACGGAATCAGCTACAACGAGTGGCAACTGCTGGGCGAGATTTGCGGGCGGCTGATGATAACAGCAATGGACCAGAACGACCTGAACCGCCATTACAACAAATATAGCCGGACCTCTGGCAACAGCAGTTCGTGGCAATACAGCCGAACGAATGGCGGACAATCGGGTTATCGCCAACACGCCGACACCCAGTCTGACCCTTCGGTCAAAAGCTGCTACGACACACTGGGACTGAAAGAGGGTTGCAGCATGGAAGCGGTGAAAAAAGCCTACCGAAAACTGGCCATGGTCTATCACCCCGACAAGGCACCTGCGGAGAAAAAAGCGGCCTACCAGCAAAAATTCATCGAAATAAAAAAGGCTTATGAATCTATATGTTCACATAATTGACGGCCCTGATACGGGCTGGTGGAAATCCATCTATCTGGTTATCTGCGCCGCTGCCGCCTTGTTCATCGTATACAAGAAGTGGAGGGAGCTGAAACAGATGAACAAGAAACAGAACGACTGGATATCACTGTCAGTGGGCGGGCTGACGGCCATAGTGATGCGCAGCGGAGGCTATATGGAAGAATCCAGCCTACTGCTGCTGAGGCAATTGTGCGGTGAACTGCAATTTGGCAACACCGACGCTGTGGTGAATATGGCACAGCATGTGTATGGACAGCCCCGCGTCAACAGAAGTTTCTACACCAATTATGTGAAAGTGTATCACACCTACCCGCACCGCTTATCGGTTATGAATACGATGTATCAAGTGGCAAAGACGGGCGGCAGCATCAACGAGGACACGTGGCAACTGCTGATGGAAATTGGCAACGAGCTGCTCATCACCCCCAGCGACCAGACGCAACTGGCTGACCGATACAATCAGTATCGGCGCATCTATCAAAGCCAACAGCAATATGGACAGCCGTCATTCAACGGCAACGAGGCCGACTACCGCACCTTGGAACTGCAACCTGGAGCCGACACCGAAGAGGTGAAAAAAGCCTACCGCAGACTTGCTATGGTTTATCACCCCGACAAGGCTCCAGCTGACAAGAAAGAGGAATATAAACAAAAATTCATAGCAATTAACGAGGCTTACGGACATTTGTGCGGAGAATAGCAGCAGAAAACAGCAAAGACAAGAAAAAAGGAATAGACAAACGCAAGCCTCAGTCTCTGCCATTCACCCGCCGCCGGGCTCTGAAGAACCAGACTATCAGCACCGCCGAACAGCACAGATGAGCACCCACCGTGGCAAGACAAGCCCCCGTGATGTTGCCCTGCCTGATGCAAAGGGCCGACAATCCAAGCGACACCACCGCCCCGCAGGCCGAGCTCACCACCAGCACACGCAACTGACCGAGGGCCGAGAAGTAATGGCCATAAACCTTAGCCGCCGATACCAGCAGAATGCCCGGCGACAACAGCAGGATAATCCACTTGAGAGAGACAAACTCCGGACCGAACACAAAGGTATAGACCTCCGACGGCAACAGCAGTGCCACCACCACACACACCGCCGACAACACCAGACTATAGACCGACAGCTGCAAGGTATCTGACACCGCCTTGCCGGCATCCTTGCGGTCGGGGTTTAGCAGATTGGAATACTGCACCAGCGAGATGCTGCGGCTAATCACCCAGATTGACTCCGACAGCGCCACCCCGATGGAGAACACCCCGATAGAGGCCAGACCGCAATAATAGGACAAAAAATAATAGGGCAACCTGTAATTGAGGAATTGCAGAAAAGTGCCCGTCTCCTCCTGTATGCCAAACAGAAAATTCTGACGGAAACATTGCCAGCTCCACTCGGCATGGAGACTGACCCCCTCTCGGTGCAACAGCACATGGCACACCAGCGTGCAGAGGGCGTAGGCCAGCACCTGCGCATAGAAATAGGCAAAATAGGACGGACAGACCGTATAGCGCAGCAACAGCATCAACAGCAGTGTCAGCACCGGCTCAAGCACAGTCACCACATTGTAGTAGGGCACTTGCTGACGGCCCAGAAAGACCGAAAGATAAAAGGTAATCATGCCCGAAAGGGTGGCCGCCACAAAGAATACCAGCGTGAGCAGTGGCGATGCGGTGCCCTGCAACAGAGGAGCCGCCAACGCCGACACACCGAAAGTCCATAGGCTGACTTGCAGCCACAGTTTGGCTGCCCCCACCCGTGGCGAATAGTAGCAGGCACTGCTGTTGGTGAAGATATTGCTGAAGATGGTGGCAAGACTCAGATTGGCCACATAGAGCGCAATGACACCCCGCCCCTCGGCACCCCAGAAACGGGCCGACAAAGCCATGGTGCCGAAACTGCCCAGCAGAATCAGCACCTTGCCCGCCATGGTGGTGAATATGTTTTGTACCGTCTTGCGCTCAACCATATCTGCAAAGGTAACATCTTATTTGTACCCAAATGCGCGACAATGAGAAATTATATTTACTTTTGCAGAAACAGATATTTTAAAAAGATGAAAGCAAAAGGATGGATAAAGAGGGCCCTGCTGGGCGTGATGACCTGTGGCATCATTCTGGCATCGTGCGCCAGCCGCAACCAGAAAGAGATGAAAGAACTGAGCCAAAAAGGCGTGCTGAAGGAGGGTTACATCATCAAGCAGGACAGCCTCCACCCCGACATCTACATCTACCAGTTCAACGTGGGCGACACTACCTATTCGGGACAATTCCATACTCCGACGGCCAAGAACGGCAACAAGATGAAATTCAAGAATGGCGACCTGATTGAGGTGGTCTACCTGAAAAACAATCCCAACGTGAACCGCCGATTCAACTGGTAAGTTTTCTACCACCCGCTTGGTCTACCCTATTAAAAAAATAAACTGCAAATGGAAAAACCGACTGACATACTGAACTTTGGTGCTCAACACACCACAACGGGACGGGCCTACATATCGGCCTACAACTTCCCCAAAAACTTCATTACCCACGACGCCTTTATCGGTGGCAAACTGAAAGGGAAATACTGCGGAGGCTTCGGTGCGCTCATCTATGCCGACTATGCCACATCTGAAATCGGGCCTTACAAAGAGCTCATCTTCATACCCGGCAAGTTTGACGTGGACGGTGAGTGCCGCTATGCCGCCACTAAGATATACGTCTCCACCCCAGCCGCCATCAACACAGCTGGCGACGGCTATTTCGGACCTAAGGAGGTAGCCACCTTCAAGGAAGAACAACTGAGCGACACCCTGATGCACCTGTCGGTACACAAAGGTCGCAACAGAGTGATTTCGGTAGAAATCGCCACCTGGAGTGGCATCCATTTCCCCCTTTCCACCAACGTAGTGTCGTTTCCGATACTACAGATGCTGAGAGGAGAAGAACGGCTACTGTGGCAATATGAGGGAGAATGTACCGCCACCATGGCGCGGATAGAATCCGTGTTGGTCCGCCCTGCCCTCTTCCCCGATGTTGCCGCCTTTTCGCCCCTCGCTTCCTTCTATTTTGAGTCTTTTTCGCTCAATTTTAAGCCTCAACCCATAGAAGAGAAGAAATAAAGGATTGCGAATGACCTTATAATATATTAATTATAAAGCATTTGCAACCAAACGAAAAATATTTTTAAAAATTTGTTGATTTATATCAATAAAAATTTGGCAGAATGACAAAAATGTTGCACATTTGTAGTGCAAACAAAACAGATAGATTTTTCATAGTTAAGGTTTAGGTTAAATGAGGTATAGGGACGTTGTGAAACGTCCCTATATTATTGTGTGCCTATACCATTCCGCATCATCCAACATTCTCTTACCATCATCCAACAATTTCCTACCATCCACATACCATCCCCAACTATCATTCCCAACTACCATCCCCCCCCTACCAGAGAACAGCCGAAAAAAAAGGAGCTGTTCCCACCAGGGAGCAGCTCCGCTTATCATTATAAAATAAATTGATCACTTCTTCTTACGGGTGATGCTGATTTCATCAACCAGCTCGCCGCCTTCAAACTCACCAACCTGACGGGTGCCGCTTGCATAGTCATAAGTGCCCTTGCCCTCAAACTTGCCAGCCTTGAACTCGCCATCGTAGCGGTCGCCAGTAATGAAAGTAAGGATGCCCTTGCCGTCGGGGAAACCATCTTTGAAGTCGCCTACATAGATGTCACCCGTAGGGTAAGTGTAAGTGCCCTTGCCGTCGCGCTTGCCGTCCTTGAAGTCGCCAATATATTTGGCGCCACTCTTGTAGGTGTAAGTGCCCTTGCCCTCAAACTTGCCATCCTTGAAATAGCCATCATATACCTCTCCATTTTCAAAAGTGTAGACGCCCTTACCATTGCGGCACTTGCCCTTGCACTGAGAAAAAGCTTGACTTCCTATCAGCATGAACGCTGCTGTCAGTAACAAAAATTTCGTTTTCATTCTTTTCCGGTTTTATATTCGGCTTCATTCCCCAAACAAACGAGCGTAAAGCTGAAACGAAGCAATGCAAATTTATAAAAAACTATGTATCAAATACATCTTTTTACAACTTTTTTTTGATGGTATCAAAAAAAGAGAAAAAAGGAGGCAGCACCCCCTGTCAGGAAATCCAATATCAGACGGACTTCGACATCCTTTTTTTCAGACATTCCTGAAAATCGGGATGGACGTGCAGCCGGCGCTCATCGTCAAAGACAGTCTGCAACAGATTTTTGAGTGAGTTGAGCGTCTGCATATCATACATTGTCTTGTCATCCTTTCTGTTAAAACTCTTTATCCAATGTTCATCGCCTCCCAGCATCAGCAATCCATCGTCGGTAAGTCCCACCAGCTCAATGTGGTGCAGCTGTCCCGAGTCCATCATAAACACTGGCTTCAGCAGCGGCAAAGCCCTCACTTTGGAGAGTTGTCGGGCAATCTCGTCCACCAGCACGCTGCCCGCGCACCAGCACTGCAAGGGGGTAGGATTCTCGCTGGCCATAATGGAATCAACCCCTGCAATCAGGTCCTCATCGAGCACCGTTATATCGGAAGGGGGAAAGAAAACGCGGCGCAACGGCAAGAGCAGCGCCCCGACAAAAAACACCGCCTCAGCCACCGCCAGACCGATGGTGATGTGTATTATCTGAGCGGCCGGCAGTCCCATCCACCCATGCACAATGGAATTGGTGGCAAACGTGTAAATGGCGAAAGCCCCCAATGCCCAGGGCAGCAAGCGCACACTCAGACTCTTGTTGGAACGGTCGCCAGCGCGGCCCGTCTCCCGTTTTTCTTGATTTTCTGTTCCCATATTTCCAATTTTATTTTAATACCCTCTCATATTATAGGAAAAGCGACTCGTCCGAAATTTTCGGAACAAGCCACTTTTATGGTAATTTAATGCACAAATGTATGAAACATTTTGGAAAAAACAAAATTCAGGGGAAGAAATCACGAAAAAGGAAGAAAAAAACAAAAAAAGCAGACGTTTCTTGCCACCTTTGCTGCAAGAAACGTCTGCTATTTTTTCACCTACGGAGAGAAAATCAGTCGGCGGGCGTGAAGTTCTTCACAATCCGCGCCTGCTCCTCATAGGTAGAGTTATAGAACCGCTGGTTTCTGTCCATCTTCTTGATGAGGGCCATTTCGTCAGCCGTCAGTTCAAAATCGAAGATGTCGGCATTCTCCTTGATATGGACGGGGTTGGTAGACTTGGGGAACACGATGTTGCCCTCCTGAATGTGCCAACGCAAAATAATCTGCGCGTTCGTCTTGCCATATTTGGCAGCAAGCTGACTGAACAGTGGTTCATTCAGCAGGTTCTGGTCGGCATGGCCAAGCGGAAACCAGCTCTCCACCACCGTGCCATAGGGCTGCATCTTCCGTTTGAGGGCGTCCTGCTGGAAATAGGGGTGACACTCCACCTGATGGGTAGACGGCAGGATGGCCGCCGACTCCAGAATCTCATCGAGCGTGCGGTTGCTCTCAAAGTTGCTCAGTCCGATGCTGCGCACCTTTCCGGCCGCCACCGCCCGTTCCATCTCCTTATAGGCGCCCACATAGTCGCCATGCTCCTGATGCAGCAGCAGGAGGTCAATATAGTCAGTGCCCAGGCGTTGCAGCATACGGTCTATGGCAGGGAGCGTCTTGCCCTCGCCATACTCATGCGGCCACAGCTTGGAAGTAATCCAGATGTCGTGACGGTTGATTCCGCTCTCGCGCACCGCCTGCCCCACGCCGCGCTCGTTCTGATAGGCATGGGCGGTATCGATGTGCCGATAGCCGATGCGCAGGGCTTCAAGACAGGCCACACGGGCCGCCTCATCGCCAGGCACAAGGTAAACTCCGAATCCGAATTGGGGAATGACGCAACCGTCGTTCAGTCTGATAAATGTCTGTTCCATCTTGTTATCGCATTAAATTTGAATAATCATGTCCCAAAAATAACACAAACAGACCAAACAAGCATTACCCGATTTACAGATAAATGTATGAGAATTACAGATAGACCGTCAGCGCTACTCCATTGGCAATCAGCGTCCCATCATAATGAGGAGGATGTTGATGTCGCTTGGCGACACGCCCGGAATGCGGCTGGCCTGTCCGATGGTTTCGGGGTCGATGCGGGCCAGTTTCTGTCGGGCCTCGGTGGAGATGGCATTGAGTGTGGAATAGTCGAACTTGCCCTTGATGCGGATACCCTCCAGCCGTTGCAGTTTGTTGGCAATCAGCAGTTCGCGGTCAATATAGCCCTTGTATTTTATCTGGATTTCGGCAGCCTCCACCACCTCGCCCTTGCACTCGGTGATGCGGTCCAGCTCCTCACGCAGGGCAGGCACACCCTCGGCCAGCAGTTCAATGGTGAGCTGCGGACGTTCCAGCAGGGCCACCAGCTTGCAGCCGTCGTGCAGCGGAGCCGTGCCATGCGCCTCCAGAAAGGCGTTGATATAGGCAGGCTTGACGGGGAATCGGTTGAAGAAATCTATCAGGCGGTCAATGGCCGCTTTCTTGCGCTCATACAGCTGCATACGTTCAGGAGTGGCCAGTCCCAGCTCATAGCTCTTGCGGGTAAGCCGGGCATCGGCATCATCCTGACGGAGCAGGATACGGTATTCGGCACGGGAGGTGAACATACGGTAAGGCTCATCCACGCCCTTGGTCACAAGGTCATCAATCAGCACCCCGATGTAGGCCTCGTCACGTCCCAATGTGAGCGGCTGTGCGCCATGGCAATACTGATGGGCATTGATGCCGCCTATCAGTCCCTGCCCCGCTGCCTCCTCATAGCCCGTGGTGCCGTTCACCTGCCCCGCCATAAAGAGGCCGCCTATCACCTTCGACTCCAGCGAATGGGTCAGCTGGGTAGGGTCAAAAAAGTCGTACTCAATGGCATAGCCGGGGCGATACAGCTGCACGTGCTCCAGTCCCCTGATGGTCTGGAGGGCCTCAATCTGTATGTGCATGGGCAGCGACGACGAGAATCCGTTGATGTAAAACTCCTGCGTGGTCTCGCCTTCGGGTTCGATGAAGATGGGGTGATGGTCCTTGCCGGCAAAGGTCACAATCTTGGTCTCGATGCTGGGACAATAGCGGGGACCGATGCTCTTGATTTGTCCGTTGAAGAGCGGCGATTCGGGCAGTCCCTTGCGCAGAATGTCGTGGGTGGCAGGATTGGTGGCGGTGATGAAACAGCTGCGCTGCTTGAGCGGACGGGGCTGGAAATCGAGGTAAGAGAATTTGTGAAAATCCTCCTCGCCCTGCTGTTCGGTCATGACGCTGAAATCGATGGTGCGTCCGTCCAGTCGGGCGGGGGTGCCGGTCTTCATACGGCCCGTATGGATGCCAAGACTCCGCAGTTGCTCGGTGATGCCATAGGCAGCCGGCTCGGAGATGCGGCCCGCCTTTATCTGCACCGGTCCGCAGTGAATCAGACCCGAAAGGAAGGTGCCTGCGGTGATGACCACACTCTTGGCATGAAACACCGCACCCATGGCCGTATTGACGCCAGCCACCGCCCCATTCTCCACAATCAGGCTGATGACCATGTCCTGCCACATGCTCAGGTTGGGAGTATTTTCAAGCAGGCTGCGCCATTTCTCGCTGAATTTCTGGCGGTCAGACTGTGCCCTGGGGCTCCACATGGCGGGGCCCTTTGAGCGGTTGAGCAGTCGGTACTGAATGGCGGTGAGGTCAGTCACGATGCCGCACATACCACCCAGCGCATCAATCTCGCGCACAATCTGTCCCTTGGCAATGCCGCCCACCGCGGGGTTGCAGCTCATCTGGGCAATCTTGTGCATATCGATGGTTATCAGCAGCGTTCTGGAGCCGAGATGGGCAGCGGCCGATGCGGCTTCGCAGCCGGCATGGCCAGCACCCACAACTATCACGTCAAAATCAAAATTCATCGTATTCCTTTCTGTATTAGGCTGACGGATGCCTCCAAAACGGGCACGCGCCACCATCTGCAAAGTTCGGAAAAATTATTGAGAAACGGGAGAAATCAGAATGGTTCCTACACAAGTTCATATTTTCAAAAATAGAAGTACGTAATTTCAAAATAGAAGTGCAAAATAAATATTAGAAATCAGGTATAATGCAGC